>CATWLR010000030.1:0-7708 GCA_958351665.1 Veillonella infantium
GCCAAAGGACTCAGTATACGATGCCTTACGTAACCAAGTACACCTTCATTTCCTTCCTCCCAGTAGTCTATCCCCTCACTGAATCTATCATATAGATTATATATATAATCATGTAACAAGCTATCAGTCCAATCGTTGCTTTCATCATATACAGAAATGATGGCATCATTGGTCAAATTCCTATAAAAGCGATGAACAGGTTCACAAACTTTGCGGAAAAATGGATCTTTGGACAATGTATCTAGCTGTTCAGATTCTGTCTGACCATGCATGGCCTGCACCATATAAGCTCCTAGTACATCCGCAATCAGCAGAACCTCAGACCAGTTCGATTCATCCATAGAATATGTATTATCTAAGGCTTGAACTGCAATCAACTCAGGTAAATAATATCTATCAACGCGATTTATTGCTTGATGAATGGTATAACACCGCAAAGGAGTGGTAATACGCTGTGCTCCTGCTGCCATTCCAAAAATGCCGCTCCTACCATATAAAGACTCTATTAAATATCCCACCATATGGTCAGATAAGTAAAGAAGCCCATTTGCATCCCTATAATTGCGTTGGAATAGTAAATCCCGTCCACGCTCGCTCTTGTACAAGGCATGGACATTGTAACCTCCTCTTCTCTTTGTTGAAAGTAGCTCCTCACCTTTATAGGTACCATCTAGCATAAACTCAGGCAAAGCCTTTACGAACTCATCTCGTAATTCGTTATACGGTTTACCATGTTCTGCACACAGAGCCGCCACAAAGGAGCGAATTCGTTCATGCTCTAACTCAATCTCAGGACCATTATCTGTAATATCATCGCCCTCTTCAAAAGGCAAAATATCATCCGTACTATACTCCAAAGCATTTATAAACGTAATCCCTTCCTTGCCCTCTACAAGAGGGAATAACGATGGTCGAATTTCATCGAATATGCCTGTCGTCGTAATTGTTACATTATACATACAACATCCTTTTACTATAAAACTATGTATACACTAAGAACGATACGTAATCTATAGCTATTGTAACATTAAAACTTGCTAGTAATATAGGAACTATAATAATATAGGCATATAATAAGGGATTTACCCCATCCATTGGGGTAAATCCCTTATTTATTCGTGTATTAAATTATCAATTATCCAAAATAGATTAAATTGTAATCCAAGCCTATTACTGACTAATCTAATAGCTATCTAGTTCATCAATGCCTATTTAACATAAATTAGTGAATAATCCAGATAGCAATTGTACTTGTAATGAAAGAATAATTAATCACTTAACTGCCCCAGTACCATCGCCCCGCCCATTCTAGTGAACATATTAGGTCGATGATAGTGAAAGTCCGTATCTAATTGTATTTCTAGGATTTTTGTATATGACTCGGTAAATATTGCTTCATAAGACGCTCTAGAGAATGCTCCACAGCTTTGTAATATGCTCATATCACGTCGTAATTTATAGAGGTTACCTTCTGGTGTCACGTATAGTAGTGGTTTTCTATCCCTATCATCAACCAACAACTGTAATACATCGAGTACTAACTTTAACTTACAATGACGGACGTAAAGAACGTAATATAATCCACTATCATCCGAGGAAAAGGAATGATGAACCTTGTCATAAGGCACATCAAGAAAAGCGAGATACTGCTGCATTGTACGCCCTTCCACCTGATGATTGATGGCGGGAACGAAGAGAATATGATCTGCTCCCAAATGATTAGACATCTGACCAAAGACCTCTAGATTGCTACGGTCACAATGACGTGCTCGAACTTGACGATACTCATCTGCTATGGACTGAGACACATATACCTCATCTGTACGTTGCGAACCATCTAATAACATCTGTCCATACGTTTCTATATGCTCAACTTGAAACGAGCCTAATGTAACATGTCCAGTAATTCGATTGTTCTCATAATTCCAGATTTTAGCCTCCCCCTTTAAAGAAATAAACAAGACCTGTTGAGCACCATATTGCTGCACATACCACGCCGCTACCGCTTGCAAGTCCTCTAATCTATCGGGATTCCAACAGATGAGCTCCATACCAAAAGACTCATCATCGACTAGCCCATGAATATGATGACGACTCCAATCACGGCCTGTTGTGTAGGAATAAGGCAATCCCAACACCGCTTGATTGTTAGCACCTAATCGACATATCTTTTGACTATTAATAGCTAAATGATTGGTTCGCTCCTCCGTATCAGCCCCTTGCTTTACGCACTGGCTAGGCACAACTATCATGAGTTGCTTACCTATATATGACTGAACAACACTATTAAGCTGAGGTCTAACTAAGACGTCCATATATGCCACCTCACTCAACAACAAACTAGGATAAACGATAACTCTACACCTATACTATAACAAGAGAGATGGGGCAAATGTTACGCATGTAAAATCCGAAATTTTAATTTTAATATAAAAATACCGCTTAGCCTTTAAGCTAAGCGGTATAAAACTTTATAGAAAAAGCATAAGTAAATTTTAAAACAACTTTACTTTAAAATAATCCAGGTACAACAAGTTCACCTGTAACTTTATTGTACTCTAACGACTCGAGGAAGGTTCTCTAAGAATTTCTGTGAATTAGAAATTTAATCAATACCATAACCTTAAGTTTAAAAGGTATATATTTTCGTGGAATGACTCTACACGAACTTATCAATAACGTTAACTATATTTTTATTTTGTTTTACTATAATTCCATGTAGAATCAATATTTAATTAAAATACTGTTTGCTCATATTCTAAAGTAAAATCCTTCTGAAGATCACTAATAGTGTTTGCTATCCGATCCGTTCTAGACTCTATTTCAGCTTGAGCCCACGAGCTATGACTATTCCCTAGCTCATTAACAACTTTAATCTTAGATTTCGCATACTCTTTTCGCTTTTCTATAAAGAAATTATTACTTGCACGAATATTGAGTTTAGATTCAAGAGGGATTTTATTGCCTATCATTTCTATATAGTTCTCTATACTACTATTAAAATATTGAGAGTCATACTTCTTAGGAAAAATATGCTCGATATGCCATTTTTCTGGCAAAAGTTCATCTTGCTTACGATAAACTAATAACTTTAAAATTAATGAAACTGCATTGTTAGGTAAGTCCTTATAACGGGCTTTTACATCAGACATATTAACTTTAAATTCAAACTTAGGTTTTGCGTCATGAATAATACTTGAATTTAACTTCAATATAGCTGGCTTAATCGCATTAGCTGTTGGTGTTAGTATATAAGGCATTATTGCATCTACCGATAGTTTTTTCAAAAATACTTTGAATTTATTAACAAAATCTATATCCTTATGATATTTCAAATAGAAAATTACAACTGGATATTTCCAAAAATCATTAGGATATGAACGTAATACATCTATAAATTTTTTTATCTCTTTATTATTAGCCCATACAATAGATTGATTAGGCCCCTTTAAGGCAGACCAAAACTCACCGATCAATTTAAGTTCATCCATAATAACTGGCGACTTAATAGCCTTAAACTTATTCTGTCCTAAATACTTCCTTAAACCAGGTGTAGTTGTCTTTTTATCATCATCTTTAGCTCTTAAGTAAAACATATAATAATAGAATAGATTTTGAATATTTTCTCCCCCTTGATCAGCTAACTCAATTAAATTTTGCCAATTAGTGATAAAATGACTTCTCGCTTGACTAGGTAAATTATTATACATTTGCGCCTTAAAAATATCTACATCAGAAAGAGCTAAACCTCGGTCATTCAGTGTAGAAAATATCGTTAATGCTGTATCTTGAGAGTTTGCTTTTATTGGCAATAATATACATCCATCTAATAATGCCACTATAAAGTTGAAAATTTTGAAAGGCTCTTGCGTAGACTTACCTTCTATTTTTTGTAAAAAATAATTATAATTCTTGCTATAATTATCCTTATTGCCATCAATAGTGATTCCTGTTATTAGTATATCTTGAAGTATCTGATTTCCTAAATTATTAATTACATTTGATTTTAATAATACACTCTTAGTATCTGCTTCACCAGTTAAAGGGTCTGTTGTCCAAATTAAAGAGCTTACACGACTCGTTAAAAATGTAACTTCTTTTCCAGAAGACATAGATTCTAACTTATGTAAGATAGCTCTCAATAAAAGAAATAATGTAGTGATACGTTGTTGCCCATCTATGATTTCTTGATTACCAGATTCATTATCAAATGAAACTACACTTCCTAAAAAATAATTATCATTCATATTGTTATTATAATTTAAAGAATAGTCCCAAATATCTTCAAACAAAGTATCTACCTGTTCCTCTTCCCATGCATATGGTCTTTGATATTCTGGAATAAGAAATGGCTTTTTTTTAGCGCTCTCAAAGAGCTCAGTTACACTTTGTTTATTAACCTGAATAGATGTTGACATATATACTCCTCCAATCAAATATTAATACTAAAACCCTTAGCAAATTTTTATCTCTGTCCTTAATATAAACAAGTTAGCGCTAAATCTCATCAACGGTAAAAATTTTTTACTCCACCTATATCTTTATTAAATTAGAATATAGAGTTATTTGCTACTAATAAATTATTACTAGATTTAATATTGATATTAAATGTAATCTTTTGTGAATTAGGAAGGTTTTTAATTAGAATGGCTTTAACTTCTTCACGGGTGAGAGTGTCTAAAATTCTAACACCACCGACCTCGTTTAAGATTTTACCGGCTTCAGAATAAGAGTACCGGTTTACCACCATACCCTTTTCTTCTACAAGAACTTTTACGGCTTCCAAAATACCTAATGCAATTTCTTTATTAGAAATAATATTACTAGATAAAAGAGCTACCGCATTACCACGATATGGAGTAGACACAAAAAAGTCTATTAAATGATATGGAGCCTCTATATTTTGATCATCTCTAAAGTAATATGCCAACCACCATAAAATCGCAAGATTATGTATAGCTAAAGATCGTTTTGCACCATTAACAAAAATAGTACGTGACTTCAAACTAGATTCTTCACGCTTTTTCTTATCAGGATTAACAATTTGGCTATTAAAAATTCCAATCTGATAATCGAGATAATCTGTATGGGCTAATGCAACCCAAATTTTCTCCATTTCAGCTTGAACTGGAGTTAATACCTTAAGGCTTTCCCATACACGTCTAATATTACGTCTTACAATGTCCGCATCATATTCCTTAGGTTCAACCTCCAATGGTTCATACTCGTACTCGATACTTGTCTCTATAACATGATTAGGATCAGAAAAAATAGCTTTTAATTTATCTATATCATTACTTTTATAAAGGTGCGCATACTTTACAAGGAATTCATTTTTAAACTCTTTTAGAAATTCATCCGTTACATATTTAATATATCTAGTCATTTACTTCGTCTCCAGCAAACTTATCATGCACACTTTTGATCAACGGACAATTCAACAACCGCTGAGCTATAGCTAATGTACTTTCATTATTTAGATTAATTCTTTCTTGCGTTAATAGGGCATCTATAGATTGATACCAATCCAAATCTTCTGATACATTCTTATTCTTAATTTCTGATAACACAAAGGTTAATGCAGGAATAAAGAAGAGTGAAATAAAATATTCTTTAGATTGAATGCTATTTCCACAATGTTTATATATAGAAAATACCTCTGTAGGAAGATTTAAAACAATAGTATCTCCGCTCAGCTCTACATTCATATATGGCTCGTTATGAGGTGCTACAGTGAATATAGACTCAGTTCCACTACGACCAGACTCAAGATCTATTACAACTTCTTTAGTAGGTAAAAAAGCTAAAATATCACCTTTTTTTAAATTTGTAACCGCATAGTCTTCATCATAATATAGATCATTGAAGTTAATATTTGAATAGTTATCAATATCCGCATTAGCAATAACCATAGCATTGATTTGTAGCTTTTTACGAATATCCTCTTCAAATATAGTATTTCTTATGAAAGTTTGATCCTCATTATTAATCCATAATTTACGATAACTACTAGCTACACCTTCCACATGAAGTGCATAACGAGCATTACCAGAGTCCACCAATTTTTTTAAGCCTTGATTATCAAGTTTAAAACTAGCGGCAACAGAAATAACACCTGAACTTTCAGGGTTCACATTAATTTGAGCATCAAAACTATTATTATCGAGATAATCATCTAACTCAGGGGTTAAAACAGGATATGGAAATAAATCAGCCTTTAAGTTCATATGTAACCCCTTTCATCTTCACACGCATACGATCTTCGATAGTAAAATCTATAACAAATCGTTTATTGATTTCTAAGTCTTCTACACTAAACTTTTTAGAACCATGTAATTTAACTAGATTTCCACTATTTGAGCTTACTTCTTTTATAGTCTTATTATAGGCAACTCCATTCTCACCAATAGATTGGAAGGAAAAACCTAAGCGATTCTTACGTTTAGTCGTAATACCAATTAATCGGTACATTCCATTGTCAGAATCTACATCAATAATCTTCATCTTTAAATAATCTGGATTATTTACTTCAGTAAATTTAACACTTACACTAGAATCTCCACCATCCACTTCACCTTGTTCGCCTGGCTCATCCTCACCATGACCATATTGGTTATCAGAAGAATTTCCTCCACCTTCACCTTTACGTTCGCTACCGGAACCTGTAGAATCACCATCTCCTAACTCAATTTCAGTCATAATACGGTCTAATGTTTTAGACTCTGAATCCTCATCAGTGACACTCGGCTTAGAGGCTTTCTCTTTAATTGCAACATTACTAACTCGTGAAGTAATACCACTATCTTCAGTCTTATCGGCATCCCCATCTTTAGGTGCCATCATAGGCAGCAAATCATTTAAGCCAAAAGCTTTAATAGCTTCTCCATCTTCACCACCAAAACATTCTTCAACTTTTGCTTTATACCAATGATATAAGGCCTTTAAGAATTGCTCCGATTTTTTTCGATTACTATCATCTTCTCGATCTGTACTCCAATTATCATGATTAACATTTTCTAACTTTTTCAAGAAAACGTTTAATTTATGACCTGTAGCATAGAAAACACCTGAGAATGGAATGGACCCATTAATACGATTTCTTTCAAATATAGTCATACCACTTCGTCTAGTTTGAAGAACTCGTCTTGTAGGATGTTCTTCATCTAACACTAAATATAAATTGGCATTATCAGTATCTTCTATGAATGAATACTCTTCTATCCATTCTTCAGGAATAGTAAAGATTTTTTTATGCTCAGATGAAAGCGCTAAATAATAAGAGTACGTATTGTAGAAAGTATTTCTTTCATCCGTAGAAAGATTATATTCACCAATTTTTAAGGTCTCTTTAATAGACTTCAAATAGTCTGATAATGTCAGTTGATTAATTTTTTCATCACCAACAATAACTTCAAGTTTATTATTCTGAAGAGCTACAAGAAAATTATTGAGGACCGCTAAAATAATTTTTTCCTTCCAATTCTCTATCTTCTTTAAACCCATTACAAACAAGTCTGTACCATACTCTTGTCGATTCTGCGTAAATCTCACTGGTACCTCGATATCATTAGACAAACGTCCTCGTGATTGTGTAATATAACTAGCCGTAGATCCATCAAAAGAGACTTTCTCATCATCACGATAAGATACAAAATTGATAACGCCTGCAAATTTATTTCCATCATTAGTAGACTTACTATTATAAAAG
>CATWLR010000031.1:0-7698 GCA_958351665.1 Veillonella infantium
TAGTTTATGAGTGCCGCAATGGCAAAATTCAAATTCGTTGCCCATGCAGCACCATTAATGCCTAACTCAATAGTACCTGTCAATTCATAGTCTAAGAATGTCTTTGCCAATAAACCAATAAAAATGGCTACCATAGGAATAACAGTTCTGCCTAACCCTTGCAAGATGCCTGCTGTAATCTGTTGCCAACCTAAGAATATAATGCTCAAGCTAATAACAGCAATAACAGGACCTGCATGAGGCGTTGCATATATCAGTTTAGATATAGGTGTCGCCAATACACAGAGGCCGATACAGGCTGGAATCGTAAAGATATTTGCAATTTTAATGGCTGTCCCAGCGCGCTGCACAATTCGATGTACATCACCTTGAGCATGCGCTTCCGATACAGCTGGGACAAGACTAGCTGCAAGAGATGTAGTCAAAATAATAGGCAACCCAATCAACGATGTAGCCATCCCTGTAAGATAACCAAATTGTGTGGTCGCTTCATTGAGATAATACCCAATATCCATCAAACGCTTTGGCACGATGAATGTATCGATAAGGGATACCATAGGCAGCATAATATTGGCCATCGAAACAGGTATGGCCAAACTAAATAGTCGTTTCACTACAGAACTATTACTTTCACCAACAGCATTCGGATTCTGCTGTGCCAACATTTGAGCCCGTACACGACGTTGACGATAGTAAAAGTAAATTAATACGAGTAATCCCGCTAATACGCCAGGGAATGTAGCAAAGGTTGCACCACCAGCCGCTAAGTGTAACCCTCTATCAATGAAGTAATAGGCTAAGCCCACCATAGAGGATACGCGGAAGATTTGTTCAAATACTTGGCTAGTCCCAGTAGGAACCATGTATTGGAAGCCTTGGAAGTAACCTCTAAAACAACTCAAAATCGTAACGATAAAGATTGCTGGAGATAATAGTTGAATGGCAAGCAATGCACGAGGATCTGTAATAATATGAGAATCTATGAGCCACTGTGCACTGCCGTATAAAGCAACACTAAATACAAGGCCTAACAGTGTTAACACCTTTAAAGATACGGAAAACACTTGTTGTACGCCACACATATCATCATTAGCTAGCTTTTCCGCGATCATAATAGATATGGCTACAGGAATGCCTGCAGCGGAAATACTAACGATAATTTGATAAATTGGATAGGCCATCATATATAGGCCAATCCCTTCACCACCGAGAACACGTGCAATAAGGACTTTACTGAAAGCACCGATAACCTTAACGATAATCCCAGCCAAGGTTAAAATCATAGCGCCCTTTAAAAATCGATTCATAGGCCCTCCTTAGACGATGATTTCTGGCTAAGGGCCTTCATCACCGCTTCCGTAATGGTCAAAATAGAACCTTTCATGCCGTTAAGGCTCACATATAATGTGGCTGGCTTGGTGTCTGCAAATTTCATCTTCTTCCATAGATCTTCTCGTACAGCCCCCATATCCCAGTCGGCCATCTTAGAATCATCATGCCAATGGATAGTAAGCTGTTGATCTCTACGAACGATACTTTTAATGCCAAGTAAACGTGCTTGCTCTTTAATTTGAGCAATGCGCAATAATCGGTCCACCGGATCTGTTGGCGTGCCGAACCGGTCGATGAGTTCGTCTGTCATATCATCAAGCTGTTCTTTTGATTTAATATGTAACAAACGTTGGTATACAGAAATTTTGCGGGCACTATCTTTGATATACGCATCGTCGATAAAGGCATCTACCTCTAAGTCGATGGCTGGATCAATGGAGACCTCGCGCTCTACCTCTTTATTTTGAGCCTTCGCAATGGCTTCTTCTAACATACTTACGTACATACCAAAGCCGACAGAGGCGATGTTGCCATGTTGCTGTGAACCTAAGAGATTACCCGCACCACGGATTTCTAAATCTCGCATCGCCAATTTAAAGCCCGCACCGAGCTCGGTGAACTCTTCAATAGCTTTCAAGCGCTTTTCTGCAGCCTCTGAAAGCATTTTGTCAGGTCGATACATAAAGTATGCATAGGCCCGTCTACGAGAACGCCCTACGCGTCCACGCATTTGATATAGCTGAGATAAACCTAATCGGTCCGCATCATAAATGATGATGGTATTGGCATTAGGAATATCTAAGCCGGTTTCAATGATACTTGTAGACAATAATACGTCATAATGGCCTTCATAGAAATCCGTCATAATTTCTTCAATTTGACGGCCCGTCATCTGACCATGAGCAATAGCATAGCGTAAACCAGGTAATGCTGCTTCTAATAACTCACCCATATGATTAATTGATGCAACGCGGTTATATACGAAGTAAACTTGTCCGCCCCGTGCCAATTCTCGCTTGATGGCATCAGCAACGATGTTCATATCATATTCCACCACATAGGTCTGAACTGGTAATCGTTCTTCTGGTGGCGTATTGATAACAGACATTTCCCGAACACCTACAAGAGACATATGTAAGGTCCGAGGAATTGGGGTTGCACTCAAGGTGAGCACATCAATATTGCTAGCCCACTCTTTCCATTTTTCCTTTTGCGCTACCCCAAAACGTTGCTCCTCGTCTACAACGAGCATGCCTAAGTCTTTAAAGACAACCTTTTTGTTAAGTAGCGAATGGGTACCGATGAGAACATCGATGGATCCATCCTCTACACCTTTTAGCACTTGTTTTTTCTCAGATGTACTGCGGAAACGATTGAGCACATCTACTTTGACCCCAAATGGAGCAAAACGATCCCAAAAGGTTTGGAAATGTTGCTGTGCAAGAACTGTTGTCGGTACGAGCACCGCAACCTGTTTGCCACTCATAACGGCCTTAAAGATGGCACGCATAGCCACTTCGGTTTTACCAAAGCCTACATCACCTGCTAGCAAGCGATCCATAGGAACAGGTTTTTCCATAGATGCCTTTATTTCTGCTGTAGCCTGTAATTGGTCTTCCGTTTCTTCATAAGGGAAGGCATCTTCAAACTCTTGTTGCCATGGTTGATCTGGCAAAAATGCAAAGCCTTCTGTAATCTCTCGTTGTGCATAGATCTCAACGAGCTTATCTGCCAAATCATCGATGGATTTTTTTGCCTTTGTAACAACCTTAGCCCAGTCACGGCCACCCATTTTATGGATGCGCGGCACATCACCTTCATTACCAATGTATTTTTGTAACTGATCTAGATTGTTTGCTGGTAGGAATAACTTATCCGTTCCGGCATAGGCAATTTCAATATAGTCCCGATGAATGCCTTCTGTTTCTATCGTTTTAAGGCCAATATACTTACCGATACCATGCATACTATGTACAACATAGTCACCAGGGGTTAAATCCGTAAAGTAATTGATTTCTTGTCCCTTTTTAGGTTTGTTGCGAAGCTTACGTTTTTGTTGCCCGTAAATATTGCCTTCTACAACAACTACGAGATGGCTATTAGGTAATTCAAAACCATCGGTCAATAAACCTTGCAAAATAACGACCGTATTAGGTTTTGCAATCCATTCCTCACTATGAACAAAGGTAATCCCTTCACCTTCAAGAGCTCGTTCAATACCTTCTCGTCGTTGTTGGTTATTTAATACCAATACAACTTGATGATTGAGGCGATGCCATTGCTTAATTTCATCTGTTAGGAGTGGAATTTGACGCTCAAAGCTCGTCATCGTCTTACCTTGAATACCGATTGGATTAAATCCAGGTAGACCGATAGAGCGTTGTTGCATAAATGTGAAAGCTACTTGATTTGTAGCCTCTACAGTACGTTGTAATTCACTCCAGTCGCAATGATTTTTACGATGTGTAGGATCTTCCTTGAGGAACTTCTTTAATGCTTCCTGGATACGACCAGGCTCATCATAAATGAGAGTCCCTTCTTTCACATAGGATAATAAGGTGCAATTTGCATCACTTTTACCAAGGAAGAAAGGTGTCACTGTATACGAATCAATTTGTTCAATGGAACGTTGATTCTCAACAGAGAAGAACCGCAATGTATCGATTTCATCGCCAAAGAACTCAATTCGTATTGGATGTTCACTATTAACAGGATAAATATCTAGAATATCCCCACGCACGGCAAAATGACCACGTTGTTCCACCTGGTCTACACGTTCATATCCAATTGTGACAAGCTGTTCAAGAGCTGTGTCGCGTTCAATCGTATCATTCAAAGAAAAATGTAACGACTGGCCTTTTAAATATTGTGGAGATACTACATATTGTGTAACCTCTTCTGCATTCGCTATAACTACGGCAGGTTCTTGCCATGCTAGCAATGCTAAAGCACGCATTTGAGCACCTTGATCTTCAAGGCTACGAGCAGTCGTTGTAAACTCCACATTGTCAGTTATAGGAAATGATAGGACTGGGATATTAGGCCAGAAAAAGGCTAAATCTCGTTCCCACATCTCTTTATGGTCCTTATCATGGACTACGATAACCACGGGCTTTGTAAGACCTGTAGCAAAAGCTTGGTTTAAGAGGAAACTCTTTTGAGATCCACTTAGACCATATATGACTGACTTTCCTTTCCGCTGAAATGCGTTTAGCCCATCCACAAAGGATGGGTTCTGTGAAAGCAGCTTAGTTAATGTATTATCCATACTGCACCATATAGTATTCATGATTATTTAAATAAATAGTTCTAACTCATTTATTATAACATTTTTAGGCAAAAAAAATAGCACCTCAAAAGGTGCAATAAAGTTGGTGCGGGAGAAGGGACTTGAACCCCCACGCCGTAAGGCGCCAGATCCTAAGTCTGGTGCGTCTGCCAATTCCGCCACTCCCGCGTCTCAACTGAAATAATAATATCATGTATATAATTCATCGTCAATCATTTTTTTAGATTTAACTAAAAATTCATGTTTCCTCTAAAATATCTACTATATAACTAATTCTATTATTTTTATTTTAAACTTACATATTGGTTATTATATAAATTGTAAATGAAAAAGAGACTGACCCAGAATCCGAACTACTAGAATCCTGGGTCAGCCTCTTTTTTAGGATGATGATGAATAAATGCATGCCCTACATTTACCATAAAATATATTAACAGTCATAACACATGTCATGCTGGTAATACCAAGAAGGTATTATTCACCATGACCATGCCATCGACATTTAGGGCTTTCGAATACAATCTAACTCATAAATAATGAAGATTATATAGAACTAAAAAATCCTTTTTACGGGTACGTAAAAAGGAGCTACTAACTTCTCCTCCCTATCTCTCGTAGGTCAAATGGTGAATGTTGAATAGGCAGTTCTCCTGACTCGGTGTCAACGCTTATCTAGCCTTCCCAGTTTCCCAGTGACTTAATTTAGACTCGCTCGACCATACAGTGGCGGGACCGTGCTGGCATTTAACCAGCTTCTCTATTATGCTTTTCAGCACCTATTCCCAAATATGATGTTTTCTATGAGTTAATATTAACACCACTACGGTATTAAGTCAAATTATTTTTGTACTTTTATTAATTCATCTTTTATTCATCTATTGCCATATATGATATTTTTAATTACAATATAAAGGTATCTAAAAATAGGAGGAATCTATGTATATCGGAGATTTCATTAAAGAATATCGGGAAGCCAATGGTGTATCCATTGAAGACTTTGCCACAAAAGCAGGCTTAACAGTTACAGAAATTAAAGCCTTAGAAAATAACTTACAAGAAGATGGTACTGTAATACCAGTTGCGATGCGACAAATCAAAGGTATAGCAGCAGCTATGAGTGTGCCAATGCCTGTAGTTATGGCTCAGATTCCTTCCGATCAAGAATTAGTTGTCCATGTAGTAGCTGAGTCTGATCAGCCACATGCAAAGTAATAAGGAGAATAAATGAAGCGTAGTTTATTAATTGCAGCAGCTTTCACAATCTTAGGCATATTGCCCTCTCAAGCAGTCAATATTGCTGACTTAGAGAATGCAAGAGGTTATGCCTACCTATATCGTATGAATGGTCAAAACTATTACGCAGAACAACGCGTTAAAGTTATCGCTGGAGAAGGTCATAAATTTGAAATTATCGGTCGCACCTATAGCCATCAAGGAGCTCAATATTATATGACAGAGTACATAAACCATTATTACTTTGATCAAGATGCCGATACCATTCAATGGGTTCAAGAACAACGTAATATTATCGATGCCCGTACAGGTAGAGTATTACGTGAGGAAAAACGACCTAAAGCTAAATTGATTACTTTAAAACCAGATACTTATGGTTATATGCAAGCCATCTATTGGCGTGACCTTGCTGTTGCCGCTGGTCAGCTAAAATAATCTAAGTATTATCTAATTGCCAAATTTTAAAAGCTCGCCATATAAAGTGTACATATAATAAAGGACTCTACTGATCAGAATGTAGAGTCCTTTTGATTATACTATTACTATAAGTAGATAAAATAAGGGTTATAGGACAAAACGTGTTGGTACTTTAATCCCAATCATTGAAAGATAATTTGTCATAGTTATGCAAATCACCCCAAGAAATGGCATCCCCCCAAGTTGGAATTATGCCTTGAAGTTGGGCTCTTTCATTCATAGATCTATATATTTTTGAAATACTTGCATCAGTTGGCATTACCTTAAGTATTTCTTTTGCAGAAAGCGGTCTTGGTGAGTGTAAATAACACCACCAGAAGACCGCTTTTATACGTTTTTCTACAGACATCCCTCGATGGTAACGCAATAAACGTCTGAGTTGTGCGTTTACTCCGCCTTCAATAGGGTTATTAGTCCTCGGACATTCTTTATCCAACACCAATGTTTCATCTAAATATCGAAACATTGTCTCTGTATTAATTAACACTACTAGAGAGTTATAAGCTTTTAATAAGCGTTCATGCGTAGCTCTTAAATTATCATTACTATCACGTGTCATTTCACTTAGAAACTCTTTAAAAGTCACTCTCCAATTAAATAATCGTTGAATCCATATTTGTGCATCTTCTTGTGTTTTTACACTATACAAATCGCTTGCTAAATCTCTTAACATAATGCCTGCTAATGTTTTAGGCCGTCTAGTAGTGTAACGATGCACTTGCCATACAGCATGAACAATACAACGTTGAAGTTTGGCCGTACGCCAAACTTTTTTTAATGCTTTTCTAAGGCCAGGTCCACCATCAGAAACGACCACAATGGGGGTCGCTATTCGCTGCATAAGAGCTTGCCATGAGCGAGACTGTTCTGACCTACATAAATACCATCCTAATACATATTCACCATCATAACAGATCAAAATACAAGCTTTTTTAGCTAAGTAAATACCATCAACGAATACCACATCTCTCGAGGTTTCAATTTTGGGCGGCATAGGCCATATTTGCCAGAAATCAGCTATCTGTCTACGAAATGTACGGCCCTGCCCAGGCATGTTCTGTTGTGTTTCTTTACTAAATAACCAATTTAGAAATCGATGAAAACATTTAGTAGTATTATCAATAGTTTGTGTAAAGGTGATGTTACACTGCTTACAATACCATCGTTGTGATCCAGCTTTAGTTTTCCCATATTTTTGACAAGAAAATCCACAATTTATACATCTTACCAGCATGATTATTCCCTCCACTTAGAACACGATTTTCTAAGAAGATATAATCTTATTGAAGCCAGTAAAATCAAGGGTTTGGGGACTTTTTACCAACACATTTTGTCCACCCTCTAAGTTTATCAAAAGAACTTAAAAT
>CATWLR010000032.1:0-7640 GCA_958351665.1 Veillonella infantium
AAAATCAACTAACAGCTTTTCTAGTGTTAAGGGGCTGTTTTGTTACAGCCCCTTTTGAAAGAGTGATAACATGTATATAGATTTTTTACCTATATGAACAAGGTTTCTACCGTGAGAGACAATACATGTAATCGTATGAGAATTAATTGATTTAACTATATCTTATTGATAGAAATGTTTAGGATAACCTTTGAATCGTGTGAAGTGACGATACTTACGTGTTGCACGGTTAGGTTCGTTAACAGTTTTGTAACCAAAGCCATTGAATACCACATTCAACAAAACGGCTACGATACTACCAGCTGTGATACCAGATTTCAAAAGAATTTGTGCCCAAGCTGGGAAGTGTGCATAGAATTGAGGTGCTGCCAATGGAATCATGGATACCCCAATACTAATTGCTACAAGCATTAAATTATAGTTGCCATCGAAGTTAACTTTACCAAGGGAACGAATACCACTGGCAATAATCATACCAAACATAGCAATCCCTGCACCACCTAATACTGCATTAGGGATACAAGCTACAACAGCTGCTAATTTAGGGAAAAGACCTAATAAAATCAAAATTACACCGGATGCTGCTACAACGAAGCGGCTTTTTACGCGTGTTACGGCGATAAGTCCTACGTTTTGAGCGAATGCTGTGTAAGGGAAGCTATTAAGAATACCACCAATAATGGTGGATAAGCCATCCGCACGAAGTACCGCAGCCAACTCTTTTTGACCGATAGGTTTATCTACGATTTCACCAACCGCAATACTATCACCAGTTGTTTCTACCATAACTACAAGCATTACAATGATCATAGAGATGATGGAAGCAAAATCAAATGTAGGTAGGCCAAAGTAGAACGGTGTTATAACGGAAACCCATTGAGAACGACCTACTTCAGAGAAGTCGGTAATACCACAGATCATAGCAAGAGCAGTACCAAGGATAAGACCTACCAAGATAGCCAGATTACCTAGGAACCCTTTACCAAATCGATATGTTAAAATAACGAGAATAAATGTAGCTACACCAAGAGCTATGTATAGTGGATCGCCGAAGTTTTTATTACCTACACCCCCACCCATCCAGTTAACTGCTACTGGCATCAAGTTGATACCAATAATAGTAATGATGGTACCTGTTACTACAGGTGGGAATAGACGAATTAAGCGACTAAAGAATGGTGCTACCAAGAATGTAAATAAACCGGCCACGATAATAGCACCATAAATCGTATTAATATCATGCTGTTGGCCAATCAGAATCATCGGCCCTACAGAAGCAAATGTTACACCTTGAATAAGAGGAATACGACCACCAACAGGACCAAAACCTAATGTTTGTATCAATGTGGCTACACCACATGTGAACAGATCGGCTGTGATCAAACGAATTAAATCTTCAATTGGCAAATGCATGGCTTGCGCAATAATGATTGGTACCGCTACGGCACCAGCATACATGGCCAACACGTGCTGTAAACCATAAGCAAATAATTGCGGGATTGGCAGCATACCATCTACATGGTTGACACCAGATACACCTTTACTCATAAGAATCACCTCATATCTTACGTTTTAGTTACTAGTAAATAATATAGTCATACTATCGTACTTGATAGAGTTTAAAAATCTCATAGACTTCACGTGGGAACCTTGATGGTCAGGGGCTAATGCCCCTAACCACTAAGCAAATATTCTATTTTTTATAACCTGTATGTTGAATCGGCAAGGACCTACGTGGTTCTCCGTCGATACGACGATACGCATTTGCAATGGCTGGTGCAATTGGGATACTGGAGATTTCACCAATACCTTTAGCGCCGTATGCATATTGTTCAGGTGTCCCTTTTTCAATAAGACTTACTTGAATTGGTGGACATTGTGGAGCTCTAAGAAGACCTAATGTACCATATTTAGCTGTTACATAACCATCTTTATAAGGGAAGTCTTCTGTAACCGCATAGCCCATCCCCATGATGGCACCACCTTCAGCTTGACCGGAGCAAGATTGAGGATTAACTACACGACCTACATCGTATGCTACATGTAGTTCAGCAACTTTATTATCTTCCCCAATTCTAGCTACACATGCACCATAACCATAAGCAACATGATTTTTAGGATGTGGTTTATCAGAGTTGAATGGATCAGTTTCACCAAGGAATTCTTCGTAAATTTCTACGCCATTCAATTCTTCTAATGTCTTAGTTTGTAACATTTCTTTCAAGCGAAGACTTGCTTGACGTGTTGCTTCACCAGTGAACACTGTTTGACGAGATGCAGTAGTTGTACCAGAGTCTGGTGTACGTACTGTATCAGGGCGTTCTACAAATACTTTGTCAGCTGTTAAACCAGTTGTTTCACAAAGCACTTGAGTAGCCATTGTAGCCATACCTTGACCGATACAAGCTGCGCCAGTACGGATACGAACTTTACCATCTCGTACTTCTAAGATAACGCGACCAGTATCAGGTAAACCTACACCGATACCACTATTTTTTAAACATACTGCAAGACCTGTACGGTCAGATGCGTAATATGCATCTTTTACTGCTTCCAAACATTCTGCTAATGCAGTTTCTTCAGAGCAAATTTGGCCATTTGGTAAGGAGTCACCAGGGCGAACAACGTTTTTATAGCGGAATTCCCATGGATCCATGCCTACCAATGCAGCCAACTCATCAATGTTTTGTTCTTGACCAAAGATAGTTTGTGTTACGCCGAACCCGCGGAATGCGCCACCAGGAACAGTATTGGTGTAAACACAAACGCCATCAAAGGCAAAGTTATCAAATTTGTAAGGACCACAAGAGTGTGTACCAGCACGTTGAAGTACTGGGCCACCTAAGGATGCATAGGCCCCACAGTTAGATACGATGTTTACCTTACTTGCCACCAAGTTGCCTTCTGCGTCACAAGCAGTAGTAATATCCATTTCCATCGCATGGCGTTTAGGGTGAATATTAAGACTTTCTTGACGAGAGAATAGAACCTTAGTTGGTTTACCTGTGAGCCAAGCTACAAGAGAAGCATGATGCTGTACACTCATGTCCTCTTTACCACCAAAGCCGCCACCTACGAGCATGCTGTGAACTTTTACAGATTCTTCAGGAATGCCAAGCATACGAGACACTTCGTGGCGATCATCGTAAACGTTTTGGCTACCGGAATGCAAATGAATTACATCGCCTTCACGATATGCTACAGCACATTCAGGCTCCATGAATGCATGGTCTGTTTGAGGTGTGGAATAGTGATTTGTTACAACAAATGCAGCCTCTGCAATAGCCTTATCTACATCGCCACGAGATAACGTTTGACGAGACAATACATTTCCGTTTGGATGTAACTGAGGTGCATCTGGTTTCAATGCTTCTAATGGATCTACTACAGGCTCTAACTCAGTATAATCAACTTCAACGAGAGCAAGAACTTCGTCTAAGTATTTTTTCTCAGTTGTCGCTACTAGTGCAATAGCATCACCAACATAACGAGTGATATCGCCTTCTGCAATGAGCACATCCCAGTCTGGTACCAAGTGACCAGTCTTATTGAATGGAACGTCTTTAGCAGTTAAAGCCGTTACACATTTAGGATGTGCAAGTGCTTTAGAAACATCAACGCGATCTACTCTAGCGCGAGGATATTTAGAGCGCAATGCTTTAGCATAAATCATGCCATCCATATGGATATCATCAGCATATTGTCCAGTACCTAGTGCTTTTTCCTCTGCATCTACACGGTGTAAACGAGCACCTACATTACCAGTTGTATCCTTTTCAGGAACTGGTAAGTTCTCACGGAACATTTTTGCTGCCAGCATAATGCCTTCTTCAATTTTTACATATCCTGTACAGCGACAAATGTTGCCTAAAATAGCTTTTTTTACATCATCAGGTGTAGGGTCATTATTTTCATCAATCAAAACTTTTGCACTAATAATCATACCTGGGATACAGAAACCACACTGCACCGCTCCGCATTCACCAAAAGCATAGGTGTATACCGCTTTTTCCCGTTCAGATAGGCCTTCAATCGTTACAACTGATTTACCATCCAATTGGGATAATTTGCTTACACAAGCCTTAGCTTTTTTTCCGTCTATAATTACTGTACACGTACCACAAGCACCCGCACTACAACCTTCTTTAGTGCCCGTTAATTTCAAATCAGCTCGCAAGAAATCAATTAAACGTTGATCCTCTTGAACCTCATGTTGGGTGCCATTCACTTGAAAGCGGTACATATATAGCCCTCCTTTCATTAAGGAATACATTCACCAAGATATGATTCTGTTAAGGATCCATCTTGTACCACATGGTGACCTCTAAGGATAACATCTCGAACTTTACCTGTTACAGATATGCCCTCATAAGGTATATAGTCTGCCTTTGTATGGGCGGACTCTTTTGAAAGAACATGTTCTACGCTCTTATCAACAATTGTAATATCCCCATCACTACCTACAGCTAATGTTCCTTTCTTAGGATACATGCCGTATAGTTTCGCCGGGTTTTCACTAACTAGTTTCATAAAATCTACGGCACTCATATTGCATTGGTTTACCAATACATCATAAGCGACGATGCCCCGTTCCTCAGCGCCTGGAATGCCACCTGGAATACGGGTAAAGTCATGACGACTTTTTAGTTTTTGATCCTCAAAATTGAAGCTACAGTGATCGGAGCCAATAGTTTGGAATATTCCATTTACTAAAGCTTCCTTCAATGTCATTTGATCTTCTTTAGTTCTAAGAGGTGGACTCATCACATATTTAGCGCCTTCATAATTAGGCAAGCTATAACGTGATTCATCAAGTACCAAATACTGTGGACATGTTTCGCAAGTCACGGTATGACCTAATGCGCGTTCTCGAAGAATTTCTTCTACCCCTTCTTTAGAACTTACATGCACAATATGTACTGGATACTCTAGAGAAGCGCCTATTGTACTAAATCGTTTAATCGATTCCGATTCAATCATAGCTGGTCTCGTAAGTGGATGATTACATATATCTAATTCACCGCGCTTACGCTTATCAGCTACGAGTGCATCGATGAGATCACCATTTTCACAGTGAGCTCCTACAAGTGCGCCTGTTGGTTTAATAGCTTCAATAGCATCATAAATCTCACGGTCCGTTAAACGGAAGCCATAAGCTAAATATACCTTAAAGGATGATACACCAGCTTCAACCACTTTTGGGATTTCACTGGCCACAGTATCATTCATTTCTACAAGCTCCATATGGAATTTGTAGTCACAGGAGCAATGCCCTGCGGCACGCTCCTTATGAACTTCTAAGCCTTTACAAAGGGATCCTTCCTCAGGAGAAGCAAAATTAATGATTGATGTTGTTCCACCAAGAATAGCGGCTTTTGTACCACTATCAAAATCATCCGCAGTAGACGCTAAGGCATTAGTCATTTGGAAGTGTGTATGCGGATCTATAAATCCTGGGAATACATAGCAACCTTTTGCGTCAATTACTTCAGCACCTTCTGGAACAGGAACGTGTTCATCGATGGCGACAATTTTGTCGCCATCAATTAATAAATCTCCGGTAAGGATTCGATCAGTTAAGACCAAGTCCCCTTGTTGTATGATAATCATGATACATAGTACACATGCTCTTTACAGAAGGCATGTACAACTCCTTTCAATTCTTCAGGTAATGCATCAATGTCACATACGGCTTCTTCACCTTTGAAGCGATAACCACAGCTAGTGCCTGTGATGTAGAAACCATCATTTGTACTATCTGCTAAAGCTTCAGCATTGTGGAAGAATGTAATGCGATCCTTGTATGGTTGACAAGGTTCTACGCAATGACATGCACAGTTACCACACTCATTACAGCTTTGATCTACATGGACGATCAATTTAGCATCATTTACAGTAACGACTTCATTACATCTGTTAGGACATACGCGAACGCAAGCACCACATACTACGCGGCAGTGGTAGTCAGAGCTACGTGTACCAGGGAAGGATGGCATTGCTTCACGTTTTTTCTTCATTGCATCGCTCTTCTTGAAGATTTTATTTTCACTAATATCTTTAGCAAGTTTAGCGATTAGATCTTTATGCACTTTCAAAGCAGCGTTGTAATCAGTAGATTCAACTTCATCTGCCAAAGCTTTGAAAGTATTGTAACCTTCGCCTTGTAGAAGAATTGTACATACTGTTACAGGCCAGATGCCACAATCAAAGATAGCTTTGATATTTTGTTTTACAGCGCCACCGCTGTAAGACATTGGTAAGCGTTCGCCGAATTGAGCACTTAAAAGCTCAGCTACACCAATTGTTACAGGTAACAAGGATTTACCAGACATGTACATTTGCTCACCTGGCAATTCATTGTTATGAATTTGTACAGGGAATGTATTTGTCAATTTAACACCAAAGATCTTGTTGTGTTTTTCACCAAGAGCGATAAGACGTTCTAACATTGGAACAGCTTTATCGAATTGAAGGTCAACTTCGAATTGATGATCTTCAAAGTCAATGTATTCAAAGCCAGCATTATCTAATAACTCTCTAATGCGTTTTGGACCTAACAATGTAGGGTTGCATTTTAAGTATAAGTGAAGGCCTTTTTCACTGATAAGGTAAGAACAAATGGATTCGATTTCTTCAGCTGGGCAACCGTGCATTGTGGACAATGTGATTGCTTGGCAAAGTTCATCACTAATGGAGTTGATGAAATCAGCATCGATATGTTCAAATTCATCTACATGGTCAAGACACCATTGTTTACATTCACCCCACATAGGAGATTGAGATGCACTACGCATTGTGTTGATAAATTTATCAACCATTGGACTCTTAATACCAGCTAAGTTGTAACCAACACTCATGATGAATAAGAAGCCATCTGGATCGCCTAAGCCTAACTCTTTAGAGATTAATTTTAATGCGAACCAAGCTTTGATGTATTCATCAGCAGCTTCATCACAGCTATATTCGGAAGACCATTCTACGTTGTATGCTTCGTCTACAGAGTAGATACAAGGTCTAGGAATACCTAATTCTTCACCGTACATAATTTGTACAGTTTTTAATTCGATGCAACGAGCACCAGCTACATAAGATGCCACAATGTTTTGTGCCAACTGTGTATTAGGGCCAGCTGCAGGACCTACAGGGTTTTCAATGGATTTACCAAAGATAGATAAGCGTTGATCATGATTCGTACGATGAATTTTATTTACATTGTAAATACGATTGTACATCTTGTACTCAGTCATAATGTGGTTCATCAAATTTCCGAAACTTACCGGATACATAATGTCACTCATAATGTCACACTCCTTTAAAGCGCTTGCGTTATGGGTTTAGTCGTTTCCATAAACCTTTAGATGTTGCTAAAACTTCATTCATTACTTCAGCTTTGTCGATGCCTTGTAACTTACGATTGATCATACGTGGTACACCATCGCTAATAGTTGTTACCACATACATACCATTAGCACCGAATAATAAGTGACCATTGATGTTATTTTCATCAAGTGGCGTTGGTGCTGCGTAATCAAGAACGATTACGTCAGCTGCGGCACCTTTTTTAAGGATGCCAACTGTAGTATCGAAGAATTCATTCGCCATTTTGCGGTTGTTTTCAAATAGCATATGAGGAACTTCAC
>CATWLR010000033.1:0-7577 GCA_958351665.1 Veillonella infantium
TTTTGCATAGTACTCGGCAGCTTCACGCAAACACATGCCATTATTCATGGCGGCGCCGCGCTCAAAATATTCAAGCGCTCGTTCATGCTCCCCACGTGATTTACAAATATCACCTGCTAAATACATCATGAGTGGCAAACCTGCTTTAGCAGCTTCAAAAATGACTTGTTCTTCCATTTTCTTATTGCCTTGTTCTACATAGGTAATGCGCAAGTTGCGGTATGCAATAACAAGGCCTGCCTCGGCAGATTTACGCAACCATTGCTGAGCAATAGCAGTTACTTTATTGGCCAATCTACGTTGATCTGCTTGTACAAATAAGCCCTTTAAAAAACGGGCAAAGCCAGATGGTTCACCTTCATTAGCCACCTTCTTAGCCGATGGTAAGATGTGGTAATCTCCCCATTGGTATACATTGGCAATGGCGTAGGCACAGTAGGAGCAACCCTTTTGGGCACCCTCATAGACGCGCTGGAATGCTTCGTCCTTCGTCATAGGCAACTCTTTTTCAATGGTTGGTGTAAGGGCACCGGAGGTGCGCATAGCCTGTAAAATGGCGATGGCACTGCCTTTGCGAATAGCCGTATGTAAATAACTATACGCTTTTGTGTCATCCTCAGGAAAGCCTGCTTCAATCCACGTGAACTGAGGGCCAGAATAGACGCGCGCCAAAATAGCGTATACATCGCCAATACCAGGAATCGTTTGGCCTTCCTCGTCTAATTTCACAAGGGTCTCAAGCTCAGCCTTGCCCTCCCAAGCGATATCTTTATTACATTGATGGAATATTTTATTGAAAGACTGCTGTATTTGATCAGTAAAATAAAAACTCATACTCTCTCCTTCGCATAATAATCAGTAGAAGCTGATAACATATGTAATTTCAGTATACTATTAGTATTTAGGGGAAAACAATATAAAGATTCTGAATTTACTTGACTTTCATTCTATAGAAACATTATAATCAGATTATAATTTTATACTCGCCTAAAAGAAACCGATGAGGTGGAGATAAAAATAGGAAATGCACTCACAGAGAGCGGGATTAGCTGAGAACCCGTAGTACGCAGCTTATTAAATGGACCACCGAGGGCGCATGGAAAAGAATGAACTTTCATTCCTAGTATGGTGCGACGTCACACGAGCGTTAGTCGTGAGGGATATGTTAGTATCCTGCGAAAGGGGAATGCACTGCATTCAAACAAGGTGGTACCGCGATTTATAGCACATACAATCATATTGTAATAATAGAACTATAGACTCGTCCTTGACGTTATATTGTCATGGGCGAGTTTTTTTATTGGCATCGCCAGATGGAGGTTCTCATGATTTTCCCTAGTCTTGACCGTGTGAAAGCTATCGCACCGGGCTACGATATCGTGCCTGTATATATGGAAATTTTATCCGACGTACGCACACCGATTAGTGTGTTGAAAGCGTTAAAACAAGTGAGCAGTCATACATACCTGCTTGAAAGTGCGGATAATAGTAATCATTGGGGCCGTTACTCCTTCTTGGGCTATGATCCTAAGATTGAGCTTTTCTGCAAAAACCATACAATGACTATCAAAGATGGTACAACACGTACCTTTGAGTGCTCTGACCCAGCTGCAGAAATTCGCAATATTTTGAGCCAATATAAAAGTCCTCGTTTAGAAGAACTACCAACCTTCACAGGTGGCTTTGTAGGCTACTTTGCTTGTGAATACATCCGCTACATCGAACCAACTCTCGATTTCCCAACGCCAGATGATGATCCAGCAATGGTAAACGATGTAGACCTTATGCTCTTTGATAAAGTAATTGCATTCGACCATTACAAAAATAAAATCTATTTGATTGCTAACATTAGCACAAACGATTTAGAACGGAACTACAACAAGGCTGAGCTTGAGTTGAAAGCATTAGCTGACCTCGTAGTAAACGGCAAAGAGGCTAATATTCCAAAAGGCATTCTTAAAACAGAGTTTACCTCTGAGTTTACAAAGGATGAGTTTGAAGCAGTTGTTAAAAAGACACAGCATTACATCAAGGAAGGGGATATCTTCCAATGTGTTGTATCTAACCGTCGTGAAGCTGAGTTCGATGGCAGCTTGCTAAATGCATACCGCGTATTACGTACGTTGAACCCATCTCCATACATGTTCTATCTATCTGGTGGCGATGTAGAGCTTACAGGTGCTTCTCCAGAAACATTGGTAAAACTAACAGATGGTAAAATGTATACCTTCCCAATTGCAGGTACTATGCGCCGCGGTAAAACGGAAGCAGAGGACCTCGCTATTGAAGAGAAACTCATTAACGACGAGAAAGAGTTGGCTGAACATAACATGCTCGTTGACCTTGGTCGTAACGATTTAGGTAAAATTGCTAAATTCGGTTCCGTACAAGTAGAGGCGTTACATATGTTACAACGTTTCTCCCACGTAATTCATATTACGTCTACTGTAAGCGGCGACATTCAAGATGGTAAAGATGCTCTCGATGCGATCGGTGCCACATTACCAGCTGGTACATTGTCCGGAGCTCCTAAAATTCGTGCTATCGAGATTTTACACGAACTTGAAAAAAGCCCGCGCGGTGTATACGGCGGCGCTGTAGGTTACATCGACTTCTCCGGTAACATGGACGTATGTATCGGCATCCGCATGGCCATGAATAAAGGTGGTAAGGTCTATGTTCGCGCTGGCGCTGGTATCGTTCGCGATAGTGTTCCTGCTAGTGAATATAACGAAACCTTAATAAAAGGCCAATCCATGATTTCCGCGATTACAGACGCACAGGAGGTAGAATAATGGTACTCCTTATAGATAATTACGATAGCTTTTCCTTTAATTTATACCAATTAGTAGGCTCTATCGATCCAGACATTAAAGTCATCCGCAGTGATGAATTAACAGTTGAAGAAATCCGCGCGTTAAAACCAGATTACGTGATACTTTCACCAGGACCTGGCAGACCAGCTGATGCGGGCGTATACGAAGACCTATTGCGCGAATGCAAAGGCGAATTCCCAATCCTTGGCGTATGCCTCGGTCACCAAGCCATCGGCGAAGTATTCGGTGGTACCGTATCCTACGCAAAACAAGTGATGCACGGCAAACAAAGCGTAGCCAAACAAGTACACCCATCCAAAATTCTTAAAGGCGTACCAGAACAATTTGAAGTGGCACGCTATCACTCCTTGGCAATCATTGACGAAACCATGCCAAGCGAACTCATCGTTACATCCATTACAGACGACGGCGAAGTAATGAGCGTAGAACACAAAGACTACCCAATCTACGGCGTACAATTCCATCCGGAATCCATCATGACGCCGAACGGGGAACAAATGATCCGCAATTTCTTAGAAAAATAACCTACAGCCTAATTTATGTATCGAGGGGCTATTTTAAGGCTCTAGAACGATAGGGCAGAAATAAGGTCTCTCGGAACTCCGAGTGGCCACCGCCCCACTACGTGGGGCCGCCAAGTCGTTCCTTAAGACCTTATTTCCTGCCAACTCAACCTTGGCATTACCTAATAAATAGCCCCTCTACAATACATATACCGAACACTAGCTATATTTTCTAAAGAAATATGCGAATCAGAACCCCTTATCTAAGAAAAGGTGGTGCATAGACCACCATTCCCACCTCTTATAAAGAAATGACCAGTGCATTACTCCATATAATGCGCAGGATCATTTGATATTAGTTTGTATGAGGGATATCTATTAAATTGATATGATTTTTTAGCTGATAGGTGCGATTGGGTTATGTGCGAAGCCGACTTGGCGCCCCGCATAGCGGGGGGGTGGGCCACTTGGAGGCTGAGGACATAACCCAATCGGTACCGACTAGGTAGATATGGTATCAATTTAATAGATATCCTCAAAAGGAGTTATAAATGATTAAAGATGCATTATATGCAGTAACGCACGGTCAAGATTTATCCTACGACCTTGCTAAAGATACAATGAACAAGATTATGAGCGGCGAGGTAGCCGAGGTGCCTATGGCAGGTTTCTTGTGCGCTTTGGCGGCAAAAGGCCCTACTGTAGATGAGGTTACGGCTTTTGCTGAGGTTATGCGCGAGAAGGCTGGTTCTGTACCTCATGAAGGTACTGTTGTAGAAATTGTAGGTACTGGCGGTGACGAAGCGAATACGTTCAACATTTCTACTACGTCTGGCTTTATCATTTCTGCCGCAGGTATTCCTGTAGCAAAGCATGGTAACCGCAGTGTATCTAGTAAATGTGGTGCTGCTGATTTGATCGAAGCATTAGGCGCTAAATTAGAGCTTAATGGTGAACAAAACGAGGCAGTTCTCAATAAAGCCAATATGTGCTTCATGTTTGCTCCTGTGTATCATCAAGCGATGAAATATGCAGGCCCTGTACGTAAGGCGTTGGGTGTTCGTACGGTGTTCAATATCCTTGGACCGTTGGCGAATCCTGCAGGCGCTACTGTGGAGTTGATGGGCGTATACGATAAATCCTTAGTAGAACCATTGGCTCGCGTATTGGCCAACCTTGGCGTAAAACGCGGAGCGGTAGTACACGGCTTCGACGGCCTCGATGAGATTACAGCTACCAACAAAACCTATGTATGTGAAATTAATAATGGAACTTTCACAAGCTATGAATTCGATCCTAAAGAATATGGTTTCGAATACGCTGATAAAACTGAGCTTGAAGGTGGCGATGCTACGGTGAATGCTGAGATTACTCGCCGCGTTCTCGGCGGTGAACTAGGCGGTAAACGTACTGCCGTTGTTCTTAACGCAGGCATGGCGATTTACCTCGCAAAAGATGGCATTACATTGGCAGAGGGCATTGAAGAGGCGAAACACATGATCGACTCTGGCAAGGCGCTTGCTACAATGGAACAGTTTGTGAAAGCAACCCAAGAGGTGTAACCATTGATTTTAGATAGAATTGTAGAGGCTACCAAAATTAGGGTAGCTCAAGAAAAACAGGTGGAAACGCTTGAGGCTGTAAAAGCAGCGGCTTTGGCCTTACCATCTGATACAGGATTTCCTTTTGAAGCCGCCCTTCGTCAGCAAGACTTTAACTTCATTTGCGAAGTAAAGAAGGCATCTCCGTCTAAGGGCATCATTGCTGAGCACTTTCCCTATTTAGAGATTGCTAAAGAATATGAAGTAGCAGGGGCAGCGGCTATCTCTGTATTAACAGAGCCAGACTTCTTTAAAGGTGATAAAAAATATTTGCAAGAAATTGCAAGCACTGTAAAAATCCCTGTACTTCGCAAGGACTTCATCATCGATGAATACCAAATCTACCAAGCGAAGGTGTGGGGCGCTAGCGCGATTCTCTTGATTTGTGCATGTTTAGATGTGCCTACATTAACAAAATTCCGTGAGTTAGCCGATTCTCTTGGCTTGTCTTCCTTAGTAGAGGCTCACGACGAGCATGAGGTACAAATGGCCATCGATTGTGGTGCCCGTATCATTGGCGTTAATAACCGCAATTTAAAAGACTTCACGGTGGACGTACAAAACAGCGTACGCTTGCGCAATCTCGTTGAAGACGATGTGATTTTCGTATCTGAAAGTGGCCTTGAAACGCCAGAGGATATTCAAGTGTTGCGGGATAACAATATTGGAGTAGCATTGATGGGTGAAACCTTTATGCGTTCTCCTAATAAGGTTGAGAAATTGGCATATCTCTATGGTCCAACCTACTACACACCAAAAATTAAGATTTGCGGTATCTCTAAGGTAGAAACAATTCTTGCTATAGTCGATGCAAAGCCTGATTATATGGGCCTTGTATTTGCACCGAGCAAACGACAAGTCACTGTGGAGCAAGCTAAGACGTTAGTAGCTGAGCTCCATAAGCAATACGAAAAAGCATGTGGTAAAGTTACAGTACCAATGAATACTGATACAGCACAAGGCAGTCAAGACAGTCAAGGCAGTCAGGATAGTCAGGACTTTGTCCCAGGAAACTCTAATTTTGAGAAGATTAAAACAGTAGGCGTATTCGTAAACGAAACGGTAGAAAACTTACTTAAGATTGCTGAGGAAGTCAAACTTGATGTGATTCAACTTCATGGCGATGAAGATGAGACTTTCATCCAATCCTTAAAAGAATGTACTAATGTAGAGGTTTGGAAAGCTGTTCAAGTCCGTAGTGCGGCAGATGCGGAAAAATGGATTGATAGCAGTGCGGATATGCTTTTATTTGATGCATACCACAAAGACGAACGGGGCGGCACAGGCGAAGTATTCGACTGGTCCTCGTTAGATGAGTTTGAACGACTATTTATGCTCGCAGGCGGTATGGATAGTACCAATGTGGCCCGTGCGATTCGCACAGTTCGCCCTTACGGTATAGATATTAGTAGCGGTATTGAAACAGAAGGCGTGAAAGACGATGAAAAGATTAAAGCTTTCACCAATATCGTAAGAACAATAGCCCTGTCATAACATGGCACATTAGCAAGAATGATAGATAGAAAGGTAAGTTATATGAGTGAACAAAGACATGGTTATTTTGGCTCCTTTGGTGGCCAATTTATGCCAGAAACATTGATGAATGCAGTCATCGAATTGGAAGAGGCATACAACAAGTACAAAGATGATCCTGATTTCGTACGCGAACTTGAGGATTTACATAAAAAATATACAGGCCGTCCATCCCTTTTATACTATGCAGAACGCATGACAAAGGATCTTGGAGGCGCTAAAATCTACTTAAAACGTGAAGATTTGAACCATACTGGTTCTCACAAATTGAACAACGTAATCGGTCAAATGTTATTGGCAAAACGGATGGGTAAAACTCGCGTTATTGCTGAAACCGGTGCTGGTCAACACGGCGTGGCAACAGCTACTATCGCTGCGTTGATGGGCATGGAATGTGAAGTATACATGGGTGCAGAGGACTGTGAACGTCAAGCACTTAACGTATATCGCATGGAATTATTGGGCGCTAAGGTACATCCTGTAACAACTGGTACAAGTACATTAAAAGATGCTGTATCTGAAGCGATGCGCGAATGGACAAACCGCATGTCTGATACACACTATGTATTGGGTTCTGTTATGGGGGCGCATCCATTCCCGATGATTGTTCGTGATTTCCAATCTATCATCAGCCGCGAAGCGCGTGAGCAAATCCTTGAAGCAGAAGGCAAATTGCCAACAGCTGTTATGGCTTGCGTAGGCGGTGGCTCCAATGCGATGGGCATGTTCTATCACTTCATTCCGGATGAAGGGGTTCGCCTCATCGGGTGTGAAGCAGCTGGTCGTGGTGTTGATACAGAGGAACATGCAGCAACAATCGCAAAAGGCTCTGTTGGTATCTTCCATGGCATGAAATCTTATTTCTGCCAAGACGAAGACGGCCAAATTGCTCCAGTATATTCTATCTCTGCAGGCCTTGATTACCCTGGCATCGGACCTGAACATGCGTACTTGCACGATAGCGGTCGTGCTGAATACGTGCCTGTAACGGATGATGAAGCGGTAGATGCTTTCGAATACTTGTCTCGTTTAGAAGGCATTATTCCAGCTATTGAAAGTGCTCATGCAGTGGCACATGCTCGTAAAATTGCTCCAACCATGAG
>CATWLR010000034.1:0-7535 GCA_958351665.1 Veillonella infantium
TTAACCTTCGTAGCTACCGTCTTCTACTACTTGTGGATTTCTTGCAATACCTTGTTTTACAGCAACTTCAGCAACTGCTTTAGCAACAGCTGGAGCTACACGAGGATCGAATACGGATGGCATTACGTTTTCTTCGTTCAATTCACTGTCCGGAATCAAGTTAGCCAATGCGTCAGCAGCAGCCAATTTCATTTCATCAGTAATTTTAGATGCACGAACATCGATAGCGCCGCGGAATACGCCTGGGAATACTGCTACGTTGTTGATTTGGTTAGGAGCGTCAGAACGGCCAGTACCAGCAATACGAATACCAGCAGCTTTCATATCAGCATATGTTGCTTCTGGGTTAGGGTTAGCCATAGCGAATACGATTGCATCATCAGCCAAGTTTTCCAAGATTTCTTTTGTGAAAGCACCTGCTGCAGATACGCCAAGAAGAATGTCAGCGCCTTTAGCATTTTCAGCCAAGTTACCATGTTTTTCTTCAAGTTTAAGCAAGTCGATCAATTCAGATTGCAAGGAATCAAGACGTTTGTAGTCTTTGTGCAATACGCCAGAGGATACTAACAATGTAATATCGCGAGCACCTGCAAGGTATAACAAGCGAGCAATGTTAGCACCAGCTGCACCAGCACCATTTACAATGATTTTAGCTGTTGCTAAATCTTTTTTAACTAAACGAAGAGCACCTTTAACACCAGCTAAGCAAGCGATAGCTGTACCGTGTTGGTCATCATGGAATACAGGGATTTCCAATTCTTCTTTCAAACGGTTTTCGATTTCATAGCATTTAGGAGAAGAAATATCTTCCAAGTTAATGCCAGCAAAGTTTTTTTGCAATAATTTTACAGTGTTGATCAATGTATCAGCATCTTTTGTATCTACAACCAATGGAATGCAGTCTACATCGCCGAATTTTTTGAATAATAAAGATTTACCTTCCATTACAGGCAATGCTGCTGCAGCACCGATATCGCCAAGACCAAGTACACGAGTACCGTCGGATACAACGGCAACCATGTTGGAACGGCATGTTAATTCGAAGGATTCTGCTTCATTATCTTTAATACGCAAGCATGGTTCTGCTACACCTGGTGTGTAAGCTACAGATAAATCATGAGCGTCTTTTAATTCATATTTTGTTCCTACAGTAAGGAAACCTTTTAATTCACGTTTTTTTTGTACAGCTAATTCACGTACGTCCATAATAATTCTCCTTTGTGGATAAACTCGGACTCTTTTGAGTCGGTAATTAATACCTTTAACTAATTGTATTATACAAAATGATATATAACAATTCAAGTTTTTTCGATATAGTTTTCCGAATATTTTAGAATTAAATTCAATTAATCTAATTTAGTAATTAAAATGATAATTAAACAAAAAGTAGATAAGCCATATTCGACTTATCTACTTTGGTACTATATACGTATTATCCGATAGGACATATAGCGTACAGAATATATATTTTATTTATGCTTTTACAGATGGCAAATTACGGCCATAGAAAATTTCCATCATTTCTTGTTTTAATTGATGTTTAATTTGCTTGATTTCTCGTTCACTCAATTCCGCTTCAGTAATACCAAAGAGATAGTTATCTAAATCAAATTCTTTTAACATCATTTTTGTGTGGAAAATATTTTCTTGATATACGTTCACATCAATCATGTTGTACATGTTGCGAGTTTTTGCATTGATGTAGTTTTGGATAGAGTTGATGCGATGATCGATATAAATTTTCTTGCCAGATACGTCACGTGTAAAGCCACGAACATGGTAGTCCAATGTGAGGATATCGGAGTCAAAGCTTTGAATTAAATAGTTAAGCGCTTTAAGAGGAGAAATCTGACCGCATGTAGATACTTCAATATCGGCACGGAACGTACTAACCCCTTTGTGCGGATGGCTTTCAGGATAAGTATGTACAGTAAGGTGAGATTTATCAAGATGCATGACTACATCTTCCTTTTCAATTTCCTCTTCAGAAATCAAAATCGTAACAGATGCACCTTGAGGGTCGTAGTCTTGTTTCGCTACGTTAAGGATGTTAGCGCCGATAATACGGCTTACTTCCGTTAAAATAGCTGTTAAACGATCTGCATTGTATACTTCATCAATGTACTGAATGTATTGCTTTTTCTCTTCTTCCGTACGAGTATAACAAATATCATAAATATTAAAACTCAATGTCTTTGTGAGATTATTAAAACCATATAATTTCATTTTAGGCTTTGCTTTAACTGGTGTATCCATGATATGTCATAACCCTTTCCATGCATAGACTTACTATTTTTTTGAAAGCTTAACCCGTCGAGGCTCAAAGCTTTTACCATATAACTAAACAATATCTTGTTTATACACAAACTCTACACTAAACTGTCCATTATCGTAGGTAACGATAGCAAATGTACCGCCTGAGCGGTCACGAGCCAACGATATACTGCCGGGATTCACAAATACTGCATCACGGACACGAACCTCACCATGATGATGACTATGACCGGACACGATGAGTCGCGCCCCCATATCAGTGCCTAACTCAATCAGTTTTTGTATTCGATTATAATATGATACCTCATGACCATGAGTCATGTAAATATAGGTATCCTCTAGAGGAATCAACTGTTCTCGCGGTTCAAGAGGCTGTACACGGTCATTATTACCACGCACTGCATACACAGGAATATCAGTATGTTCCTGCATATAGCGTGCATCATCGCCATAATCACCAGCATGAAGCCACATATCAATTTCTTGGTCTGCTGTAGCCTCCAAGACAAGGTCAATATCATCTAGATACCCATGGGTATCACTTAAAATACCAATTCGTTTCATTTTATAAGTTCTCTAACACTATTATATTACATATTTATATGAACTATACCATATAGTTCGAAAATATTAAAGCTTGTTAATTAATTTGCGTAAAGCACGGCCACGATGGCTGATGGTTTCCTTTTCTTCAATGCTAAGTTCTGCCATCGTCTTTTCAAATTCAGGCACATAGAAGTATGGATCATAGCCAAAACCATTGTCCCCTTTTGGCTCATCTTGAACAAGTCCATCACAATAGCCTTCAGCCGTCACTTCACGGCCATCAGGATATACGAGTGCTAAGGCACATACATAATGACCTGTGCGGTCGCTTTTACCTTGCAGTTCGCGAATTAATTTTTCATTATTAGCTTGATCATCACCATGATGACCTGCATAACGCGCAGAATATACGCCTGGCGCCCCATTAAGAGCATCTACGGTGATGCCAGAGTCGTCCGCAAGGCATGGACGATTGGTAGCCTTCGCGTAGTAGCGCGCCTTTAAAAGCGCATTCTCCATAAAGGTTGTACCTGTTTCCTCAGGTTCCTCAATGGTGATGACCTCTTTTACAGGTACACAGTCGATAGATAAATGGGAAAAAGCCTCGGAAAATTCACGAATTTTTCCTTTATTGCCTGTAGCTAAAACGATTTGTTCCATCTTACACCTCCGGAGCTGTAGGATATACCTTACCTACTTTATTTGCTGTCGCACCAAGTACTTCACGTTGTTTAGCCATGAGCTCATCTGTAGCTGCCTCTGCTAGGTCAAGTAATGCATTAAGCTCATCACGATTGAACGTACCATGTTCGCCTGTACCTTGTACCTCAACCATATTGCCAGAGCCTGTGCGTACCACATTCATATCAACGATAGCCGCACTATCCTCTTCGTAGCAAAGATCCGTAATAGGACCTTCTGGGCCAATCCCTACGGAAATAGCTGCGCAGAAGTCAGTAATCGGGAATTTACCAGCTCCACCAAAGGTGAAGTCCACCGCATCAACAAGGGCTACAAAAGCACCTGTAATAGATGCTGTACGCGTACCACCATCGGCTTGAATTACATCGCAGTCGATCGTAATAGAACGTTCACCAAGTGCTTCAAGGTCTACAACGGCGCGCAAAGCACGACCGATAAGGCGTTGAATTTCTACAGTGCGGCCCGTTTGTTTACCCTTTGCAGCTTCACGGCTTACGCGAGTTTGCGTAGAACGTGGCAACAAGGAGTATTCCGCAGTTACCCAACCTTGGCCAGAACCTTTGAGCCAGCGCGGCACAGAATCCTCCACAGTAGCTGTACAGATAACCTTAGTCTTACCGCACTCAATGAGTACAGAACCTTCTGCATACTCTGTAAAATTCCGTGTTATTTTAATAGGTCGCAATTGACCTGCTGTTCTATTATCGCTGCGCATAGGAACCTCACCATTCTAAAACTAAACATTAGAACGCCCCTTACACAAAGGGGCGTTATCTTTTCTTATTATATCACAATTTAACTATTTTTTATCACTACGAATCAGATTATAGTTACCAATTCTAACACAGTATGGTCCATTACCAAGAGTCACAACTTTGAGAATCTACCACTATACCTCGTATTGTCCATCGCCAAGTGGATCTACCACAACATAACGACTTGCACCGCCTTCTGCTTTAGCCCGTTTGGCCTCTGTAATGGCATCTTGACGAGTTCCCTCATCGGCTTGCCAAGGAATGAACATGGCATAAACACTTTGTGGCCCATAGGGTCCATATTGACCATGTGAAAGTACGCTATGCCATCCAACTTTATTTTCGTACATGCGCACCTTTTCAAGGCGTTCCTCTTGTACACCTGTTTCATCATAGTACACATTGTAGCGGTTCGACCATATATCACCTACACCGGTGCGTTCCTCTTCGGCCATCTTATAACGGTTAGCCCATTGCACCTTCCACTTAGCGATAAGGTCATCAATATAAGCGGTTACATTTTGGCTTTGCTTATATTTAACTGGGTCAAAGGCAGGTTCGACGACCTTACTGTAATCAAGGCCTGCCATAGATAAAATGATACCAGTATTTACATATGGCAATGCTTCTTGTACAGAGTAACCACCTTCTAAGACAGCTATATCTGCTTGCAATAAATCTACAAGCTCAGCATAGCCCTTTGCAGTTACCTGCATATTAGCCAATGGATCGCTAAAGTGATTATCTTGCCCTGCAGAATTAATAACTATGTCTGGATTGAATTCTTCTAGGATTGGCAATACTAACTCACGCATAACCTTCATCAAGCCTTCGTCACCAGTCCCAGGTGGCAATGGGATATCTATATTTCCACCAATAGCCTGTGGTCCACCGAATTCATCCATAAAGCCTGTGCCAGGATATAAGGTCCGTCCATCTTGGTGAAAACTAATGTATAGTGTATCTGGATCATGGTAGAACACATCTTGAGAGCCATCACCATGATGTACGTCTGTATCCACCACGGCCACTCGTTTTATACCATATTTTTGGCGCATATGTTGTATCATAACAGCTTCAATATTTATGGTACAGAAACCACGAATACCATGAACCATAGCCATCGCATGATGTCCTGGAGGTCTAACAAGGGCAAAAGCGCGATCTACTTCACCACGCATAACCGCATCAGCAGCGGCAATAGCACCACCTGCAGATACACGATGTGCTTCCGTTACCCAGGACTCTAAGTCAGGAGCGCCTACATGAACGCGCTCTATGGTATCCCAATCGGCCACGATAGGATTATATTCCACAATATTAGGTATATCTAATAAGCCTTCCTCAACGATTTGATCACGCGTATACAGCAATCGCTCTTGTCGTTCTGGATGGGTTTCAGAAATCTTCCAATCGAAAGCAGGGAAAAATATAAGCCCTAAACTATGATTTGATGTATTTTTGTCAGTATTTAACTTATTATGTACATTTTTATGGGTACTAATAAGTCCATGACGCTCACGATAGGATAAGCCTTTATTCCACATACTGTTTCACCCCCGCTGCTAATTGTACTTTTACAGTGATTAATCGTTCCATCGATTGCCAGCCCTCAACAACAGGGAAATCTTCTATACCTATGACCTCTATATCTTGGTCCTTACCAAGACCTAAACGCAATGCTTCTTCACTGAGGGCCTCTTTAGCTCGTTCCACCACTTGTTCTACTCGCTTCAACGTACAGGTTTGTTGTTTAATCCCTAGTTCAGGAATAACGAGTAAGCGTCGTTTTGTATCCACATGAACAGTGAGTTCAATGGTCGATAATGCTAATGCTGCTCCAATAGCATTCGCCACCGCCGCATTTTCTGGTATGGTAATCGGTAAATCCATATATTTACCTATGCTAGGTCCAAGACTTGGCGCCGTTCCACCTACTACCACGATTTGAGCCGGTACAAATACATCGGGATTCACAATATCCGCTACTACATAGATAGGTCGTTTGTTTTCTGCCCTTACCACCTCATCTATGCCATGCTGAATTGTTTGCAACGCCTTATTTACGATTGAATGAGCAACGTCAGAAGCAGTTACATCCCCTTCAAATTGTTGTTGAGTCTGAGTTGTATCTCCGTTTGTACTAGCATTTAGTCTCTTAGCCAATACCTCCATAGCTCGTTCAGCTAATCCAACCTTACCATAGCTCGCATAACCTAGCACAATGAGAGCATCCCCTAGTGTAGGTTCTGTCCCACCTAATGCCACCGATGGGCCCACCCGTTCAGGTCCGACAGTAATTTCACCATCTACAACGCGAACGACAGATTCACCGCCAATACCAACAGAGGTAACGGCAAAAGAGCGTACCGCACTTGGGTATTCACGAATAGATACACCACTTTTAGTCATCAACGGTCTGCCTTGTTTCCACAAAGAAATATCTGTAGTGGTACCTCCAATATCTAAAGCAACTGTATGTTCATTCCCAATAGCTCCAAGAGCAGATAAGCCCAGTACAGTTGCTGCAGGTCCTGTAAAAGCGGTCTCTACTGGTCTACTCACCATATGTTCCATAGGTAAAGAACCTCCATCGGCCTTTAATATATGAAGTGGAGCCTTAATGTTTCGCACGCTTAACGCATCTTCTACATTCTTCTTAAATACTGTAAATACCGGTGTTACAGCACTATTAAAATATGCGCTAATAGTGCGACGTGGAAAATTCAAAGAGCCGCTTAATAAGCTGCCATTAGATATGGTATTATACCTTTCTTGTAATGCTTCTGTTATAGATAATTCCTCTTGAGGATTACGGACACCAAATTTAGCAGATACAGCAGCCAAATCTGTGCCACTGCGAGATTGTACCATTTCGGCTATATGCCGAACTGCATTTGTAGGTGTACGTTCTACCACAATACCTCTATGATCAGTATAGCCTTGAAGATAGATAGGATTTACAGGGAATATATCGTCTACATTTCGGCCAGGTCCCGTTACTACAAACAGGTCTACCACTTGCTCTTTCTCTTCCACTATAGTATTTGTTACCACAGTAGTAGACAGCGTAACTTGATCAATATTTGTAGTATTACAATGTTGGAGAATTGCATCAAGGGCCTCGCCTATGCCTTGCATTAAATTATCTTTGGTAGTCCGTCTTTTAGCAGATGCTACTACACGATGGCCATCGATGATGACCGCATCTGTAAAAGTACCACCTACGTCTAAACCTAGTAACATACGACCTCCTAA
>CATWLR010000035.1:0-7458 GCA_958351665.1 Veillonella infantium
CTTTAAACCGTGAAGTAGATGCAGCTACGGCAGAAGAAATGAGCAAAATTTTCTTAGAAGTCATCATGGCACCTGCTTTCACAAAAGAAGCATTAGGCATCCTTGAAGGAAAGAAAAACATTCGCCTCATCGAGTTATCTAAGCCTGAATCTGGCCAAGTAACAGTGAAAAAGGTTTCTGGTGGCCTGTTAGTTCAAACAGAGGATGATATCCAAGAAGACCGCGCTAACTATAAAGTTGTTACGAAGGTTCAACCAACAGAGGAACAATGGAAAGCTCTTGAATTTGCTTGGAAACTTGTAAAACATGTAAAATCCAATGCCATTTTGATTTCCAATGAAAAACGAACACTTGGTGTGGGGGCAGGACAAATGAACCGCGTTGGGTCCGCAAAAATTGCCCTTGAACAAGCTGGTGAAGCCGCTAAAGGGGCAGTATTAGCATCTGATGCATTCTTCCCGTTTGGGGATACTGTAGAAACGGCGGCAAAACATGGTATTGCAGCCATCATTCAACCTGGTGGATCCATTCGCGATGAAGAATCCATTAAAGCAGCTGATGAAGCGGGCATTGCTATGGTATTTACAAGCATTCGTCACTTTAAACATTAATTTGTTTAGCCTAATTGAGGGTTACAGTCGAGCACTACCTCGTATCATTGATGCGTAATAATGATTATAGAGGATATAGGTGCTTACATAAATGATGTATTGATGGCGTTTAGGCGTCGATGGAGGATTTATGAAAGTATGTGTAATCGGTAGCGGCGGCCGCGAACATGCATTGGCATGGCGATTGTCCATCAGCCCTAGCGTAACAAAGGTATATGCCATTCCTGGCAGTGCGGCCATGTCAGATTGTGCTGAGCTAGTAGGTATTGACTGGCAACAAAGCGATCATTTGATTAACTTTTTAAAGGATAACCAAGTTGATTTAGTCGTTGTTGGTCCAGAGGCTCCTCTTGTAGCAGGACTAGCAGATGCACTCAATGCAGCTGGAATTCCTGTATTTGGTCCATCTAAAGCAGCTGCTCAACTAGAGGGCTCAAAGGTATTTGCCAAAGACCTTATGAAAAAATATAACATACCGACTGCTGCCTATGGTGTATTCCACAAGGTGGATGAAGCAAAAGAATTTATCGGTCAAACAGGTGCTCCCATCGTTGTTAAAGCGGATGGTTTGGCGGCTGGTAAGGGCGTTGTAGTAGCAATGACCGTGGAAGAAGCGAATGTAGCTGTAGAAGACATGCTTAGCGGTAATCGCTTTGGGGATGCAGGTAGCACCGTAGTTATCGAAGAGTTTATGGACGGTGAAGAGGCGAGTTTACTTGCCTTTGTAGATGGCAAGACTGTAGTTCCTATGATTGCATCTCAAGACCATAAACGTATCTTTGATGGCGATAAAGGCCCTAATACTGGCGGTATGGGGACCTATGCACCAGCGCCAGTGCTTACTGATGCATTGCGTGATGAAGCGATGAAAACGATCTTAGAACCTATGGTCGAGGCCATGCAAAAAGAGGGCATACCTTATGTAGGTTGTCTCTATGCAGGCCTTATGATTACGCCTCAAGGTCCTAAGGTTGTAGAATTTAATGCCCGCTTTGGGGATCCTGAAACACAAGTAGTATTGCCATTACTAGATAGTGACTTAGGTCAAGTTATGATGGCTTGTGCCACAGGCACATTAACAGCTGATATGGTGAAATGGAAAGACTCCTCGGCAGCTTGTGTCATTCTTGCTTCTAAAGGGTATCCGGAAACATCCTCCAAGGGTGATGTGATTCATGGTGATATAAAACAACATGATACGACTATCATATTCCATTCTGGTACTAAACTAGTAGGCGAAGAGTATGTGACAAATGGCGGTCGCGTACTAGGCGTAGTAGGCCTCGGCAAAGACCTTAGAACGGCGCTTGATAGAGCTTATGGGCGTATAGAACACATCAATTTTGAAGGTATGCAATACCGTACAGATATTGGCGCGAAAGCTTTCAAATAAAGAAAAAGTGTTTTGAATACAGTAACAGCGTTTTAAATACAGCAAAAAAACGTTTTGAACAAAGTAAAACCTCTACACTCATGCATATTACATGTGGTGTAGAGGTTTTTATTTTCTACCTTTTAATGGTTACCTATGTTATAATAATGTAGATATAAAGAGGGCCCATCGACGTGTGATGGCGTTAGGCTCATCTCAAAAATTTTGAAACCTATTGATGGCGCCTAATATGTAGAAGTACATCTTCTACATATTAGGTGTTTTTACTATAGTCTATTTTTCATATAGCGACATACAACTATGAAATATAACAAAGAACCATTAAAACTGAATAGTCCGGTATCATTTTGGATGAATTTCCCCAATGAAGAACGTGTGTTTTGGGTGGATCGCCAAAGTGACCGCATCGTTGTGGGCGCTAAACGTCTAGCGACGGTTAAAGATGATGACGATCGCCATAATTACGCTTATGTATTTTATGGGGATACTTTTTTTGATACTGTAAAAGACCCTAAATGGTCTAATATGGGCCATGAAATGATTGCGTTTACCCATTATTACATCGTAGAAAATGGAGAATCCTTCTATTTACATGCTGGTGAAAGTGTACCTGTTGAGAATTATGAGGTACCTCGAGTTCGTCATAACTACAAGGAAACTAGCGATGATAAGGCGGATTGGAACCGTTTGATGAATGCTATTGCTGATGGCATTAGTCGCGGTGAAATGACTAAGGTCGTCTCCTCTCGCGAGGTGGAATTCACTAGTGAAACACCATATAATGTGGCAAGTATCTTGGCTAACTTAGTAGATAATAATCCTAATTGCTTTATCTTTGGCTATGAAAAGGATGGGCGTACCTTTGTAGGGGCATCGCCAGAAATTTTAGTCCGCCATCGTGGCAGTGAAATATTAAGCTATGCCTTAGCGGGCACTGCTCCAAAGGATGGTCCTAATGCGTGGACTAAGGAACAATTACTAACTAATAAGAAAAATCTTGTAGAACATAATATCGTTCGCGACCGTATCGTGAATACGATGAAAGCGATTACTCCAGATGTTACTGTAGGGGAAACCGGTATTATGGAGTTGTCTCACCTCTATCATTTGCGAACCATAATTACCGCAAAGGATAGTACAAAATCTCTTGTGGAATGGGCTAAATTGTTACACCCTACACCAGCCCTTGGTGGGGAACCTCGAGAAAAGGCATTGGCGCTATTACAAACGTACGAAGCCCATGAGCGTGGTATGTACGCAGCACCTTTTGGCTTTATGAAGGACATGGGGGACGGCATCGTAGTCGTTGCCATTCGATCTGCTCTCATCATGGATAATGTACTATATGCCTATGCAGGTTGTGGCGTTGTAGCCGATTCTAATGCGGATGAAGAATACGCAGAAACTAATAATAAAATGCGTACCATTTTGGATGCTTTATAATTGTTTCCGTACCTCTAGGGGTGTTTGAAAGGGAATATAATGAACGAATATATTGCTGCCTTGGTAGATGAATTCTATCAACTCGGCGTCCGTCATGCCGTGTTTAGCCCTGGCTCTCGTTCTACGACGATGGCCATGCTTTTCACTGAGCATGAAGGATTTGAAACCTATATGAATATAGATGAGCGCTCTGCTAGTTTTATGGCTCTTGGCATTGCAAAGGCTCATAAGGAACCAACTGTACTCGTTTGTACCTCTGGTTCAGCAGTGGCTCATTATTTGCCCGCTATTTTAGAGGCTCAATATAGCGGTGTGCCTCTCATCGTACTATCTGCAGATAGACCACACACGTTGTTACACGTAGGGGCTCCGCAAACAATAGACCAACAGAAAATTTTTGGTACCGCTGTAAACTATTACGAAGAATTAGCAGTGCCTCAAGAGGCTCATTACTATACATATCCACGCCAAGTAGCGCGTAAAGCGTATATGAAAGCTATGGATACTAAAAAAGGACCAGTACATATCAATGTGCCTCTCTTTGAGCCCTTGGTACCTGAACTGGACAGTAAACACTTTGAAGCGGGACGTAGTCCCTTTAACGTAGTTAAGCCACATTATAGTAGTGGCTGTAACTATGATAATACAAGTCGTAAAAGTCATGTAAACAATTCTAATAGCAGTAATAATGATAGCGTCCTTGCCCGATATAAGAATATTCTTATATTAGCTGGACCACAGGTAGATGTTGTAGAAGCTAACAGTATTCTTTCTTTTGCTACAACGCTACAAGCACCTATCTTGGCAGATCCATTATCTAATGTAAGACGATGTTATAACTCAGATAGTAATCGTAGTGAGAAGGAAGGCATCGATATTAATAATGTAGTTATTTCTACATATGATGCATTTTTAGCGGAGAAAGAGCTATGGCCCATCTTAAAGCCTGATTGCGTAATTCAGTTTGGACAAATCGTTGTGTCGAAACGCGTGCAACAGATGGTGGCGAGTTGGGATAATGTAGAATACATTGAGGTTAATCCTACAATGGACTCTATGAATCCAACGGGTAAAACCACTACGCACATGCAAGCAAGTATTGATGTATTTACGAATCTGTATGGTGTACAAAATGACTCCCACGCATATCTTGGTAAATGGCAGCATTTAGAAACAGCAGGAAAAGAGACATTAGGTACAGCCATAGAGGAACCAAGTTGCTTTGAAGGTCGCACGATACGCGAGTTACAGCAACATATTTCCAGTAATGCACAAGTGCTTGTTGCCAATAGCATGACTATTCGAGACTTTGATTATTTCTGGTTTAGTGGGGAGTCTAAAGCAACTCTATATGGTAATCGAGGCGTCAATGGTATTGATGGTACTATTTCTACGGCTCTAGGGCTAGCAGCAAATGGCAGACCTACATATCTCGTAACAGGTGACTTGTCTTTATTCCATGATTTAAATGGATTGGCTGTGGCGAAAACGCACAATCTCAATTTGACGATTATTTTGCATAATAACGATGGAGGCGGTATTTTTGAATACTTACCGCAAAAGGGAACGAAGCATTTTGATTACTTGTTCTCTACATCGCAAGGCTTAGATTATAGCGGAGCTGCCAAACTTTATGGCTGTGGTTATACTAAAATCGCAAGTCCCGACGAATTGAGTACTGTACTAGCTAATGTTAGCTCAGAATCAGGCGTTCATATCATTGAAATCCCTACAAATCGGGAATATAGTCGACAGTTACATAAGAAATATACGAAAGTTTCAGTTGATATGGAGGCATTACTATGAGTCAGTATTTTTGCAGTATTGTAGATAATGCTTTGTGTAATCCAGCTCAACGCATGTACTTTGATTTGGGTGAATACCGCTACGGTTTGACTATAGTTGGCGATGGAGAACCTATTGTGTGTTTCCATGGCTTCTCTGAATCGAGCTACACTTGGGATGCTATTAATCTTCCCGGCTATCGCGTGGTCCGTATCGACTTGATTGGTCATGGGGATTCCGATATCCCTGAAGAGGGTGAGGCTTATACCATTCCTCAAATGATAGAGGATTTGCATACCGTTATTTATCATATGGTGGGAGATAGTTATTACCTCATGGGTTACTCCATGGGGGCCCGCATTGCCCTTTCCTACGCTTTGGAATATGAAAGTGAAATCAAAGGACTTATTCTTGAAAGTGGCTCTGTAGGTATCGCCTCTGATGATGAGCGAGCGAAGCGTCGTAAGGCCGATGAAGAGCTAGCGGTTCACATTGAAAATCATGATGGTGCATGGTTTGCGACACGTTGGGCAAAGGCTCCTATTTTTGAAAGTCAAAAACAGCTTTTACCAGCGGTGATTGAACTAATCCAGTTACGTCGTGCTCATAATAGTCCATATGCATTAGCATGTACCCTTCGTGGCTCAGGCCAAGGGGTCATGCCTTATGTGGGGGATAAATTAGAAAAATTATCTCTTAAAGGCTTATATGTAAGTGGCGCATTAGATACAAAATATACTACAATAGGAAGAGATGTATTTGGCAAGTTGCCAAACTTTAAACATGTCGTCGTCGAAGGGGCGGGGCATAATGTGCATATAGAAAAACCGCAACTATTTGAACAAGCGGTATTAGATTTTTTACACAAGAAAGGTTAAGTCCATGAGCAAATTTGATTGGAAAGTATTGGATCGTAATTATGAAGATGTAATTTACGAAACATATAATGGCATTGCAAAGATTACTATTAATCGCCCACAGGTACGTAACGCGTTCCGTCCTAAAACTGTTATGGAGTTAATCGATGCTTTCACAGTAGCTCGTGAAGATAACGAAGTAGGCGTAATTGTATTGACTGGTGCAAACCACGGTCAAGGTGAAGATAAAGAAGCATTCTGCTCCGGTGGTGACCAAAGCGTACGCGGCCATGGTGGTTATGTAGGCGAAGATAATGTACCTCGTTTGAACGTTCTTGATTTGCAACGTTTGATTCGCGTTATCCCAAAACCTGTTATCGCTATGGTTAACGGTTTTGCTATTGGTGGCGGTCATGTATTGCACATCGTATGTGACCTTACCATCGCTTCTGAAAATGCTAAATTTGGTCAAACTGGTCCTCGCGTAGGGTCCTTCGATGCTGGTTACGGTGCAGGTTACTTGGCTCGCATGATCGGTCATAAACGCGCACGCGAAGTATGGTTCCTTTGCCGTCAATACACAGCTGCTCAAGCTTATGAAATGGGGATGGTTAACTGTGTTGTACCATTCGACAAATTGGAAGAAGAAACAGTTCAATGGTGTAACGAAATTCTTGAATTGTCCCCAATGGCATTGCGTATGTTGAAAGGTGCATTCAATGCCGATACTGACGGTCTTGCAGGATTACAACAATTCGCAGGCGACGCTACATTGATGTACTACACAATCGATGAAGCAAAAGAAGGCCGTGATGCGTTCAAAGAAAAACGTAAACCGAACTTCAAACAATTCCCTAAATTCCCTTAATAGGGAGAGTTACTAGTCCTAGATTGAGGACTAACTAATTTTAAAATAATAAGAGCGCCTCTATATGAGGCGCCTTTCTTGTAATATCTCTTTGATATTGATATTTCAATTGTTATTTACTGGTAATTAGAAATCAGGCTTAGATATGAGGTGAGACGATGGAATGGTTACGGTATGGTGCAGAGCACTATCCTGATCGCATATGTATAAATGAATATACCTATAAGGATATTTATGGCGGAGTAGTCCATGTAGCTCGTAAATTAGTGCCTTTAAAAACCTCTTGTGTGGCCATTTTATCGGACAACTCTGTTACTATGGCAATCTATGTACTGGCAGCTATGCTAGCTCATAAAGAGGTACTATTACTTAATGTACATCTTAAGCCTAATGAGATAGAAAACCAATTGAAACAATTAGGTGTTACCACCGTTTTACATAGTCAAGACCGACGGAATCAACTGCCTGATTCAATGTGTGTTATTGAGTTTGAACCTCTAG
>CATWLR010000036.1:0-7449 GCA_958351665.1 Veillonella infantium
ACCCGTAGCAATAACAGATGGTTTATTATGAATCAATTCTTTAATTGTTTCATATTCATACTTACTAAATGCATCTTTTCCATCATAGATAAAGATATTTTGTACGGTTTTCCCCACTTTATCTTGAATTGTTTGATCTAAGTCGTAAAAGTCTCGGCCCAATTCTTTGGCTAACATTTTACCAACTGTAGTCTTACCAGCTCCTGGCATACCGATGAGAAAAATATGCTTATGCATATGCTCTTTTAAAAACTCATTGCTCATAGAAACAACAGTCTTTATATAATTTTCAACATAAGGTGATAACGTTTTATCTTTGCAATTTGCAGTATGCAATGCAACAATACTTTCATCACGCGCTTCATCTACTAAAGGTAAATGATGTTCATCTTTATATTTACCAATTTCTTTGATTAAAGATAGTCTTTTTTCAAATTCAGCGACTAATACAGCATCAATGCTATCTATTTGTTTACGAGCTTCTTTAATATCCATGAGAACCCCCTTATTATGCATTAGCCAAAATAGCTAAAGCCTGTTCTTCATCCACCTTCATTTGATCAATAAGATCTTGTAAGTTATTAAATTTAACTTCTCCTCTAATATAGGAAATAAATTGTACAAGGACTACTTTTCCATATATATCTTGGTCAAAGTTAAACAGATGTACTTCGCATCTATGGTACTGATTTTTAAATGTAGGATTATCCCCAATATTACCTACCCCATCATACCAAATGCCATCGATACACACGCGATTAGCATACACTCCATCTGGAGGTGTAGCCATTTCATTAGGAAGTAATAGATTTAAAGTAGGAAATCCTAATGTACGTCCTCGTTGATCACCTTTTATAACAGTCCCTTTAAATTGAAATGGTCGACCAAGCCAATGAGTGGCATCTTCTAAACGCCCTTCTCGAATCGCTTTTCTGATTTCAGTACTTGAAATAGGTGTACTAAGACCATCACAAGGCAATAAAGGCTGTACTAGGACTTGTATATGCTTATCAGCCAATGCTTGTTTCATATATGTAGGATTACCTAATCCTTTTGCACCGAATGTAAAATTCTCACCTATTACGATGGCTTGAACATTCATATCCGTACAAAGAGCATCTAAAAATTCATCAGCACTCATTTGAAGTAATTCTTCATTCATAGGTAATCGCAAAATATAATCTACATTCAAATCATCAAGAACGGTATCCATAACCTCTTCTTGAATAACCCTCTTAGGAACACGTTCTGGATGTAGAATTGTCAACGGATGATGTTCAAAGGTAATGATAATGCTAACACCATTAACTAGTGCAGCTTCTTCAACAGCCTTCCGTATAACTCGTTGATGACCTCGATGAATGCCGTCAAAGGTACCTAGGGCATATACTTTTGTATCTTTGATTTGACGTAGTTCATCAAACGAATGTAATTGCTTCATACTTATCCTTCAATAAAAATATTTTTTTCCACCTTTAATGTGTGGTTTGTTCGTTTCATAATACCAATAAATCCATTAGGACCATAGGCTCTATAATAATGATCTGGTTCGGTATAGGAAAATTCACTATCAATAGATAATTGTTTACCTTGAACCATCATCTTTAATTGTACACTATTTACCGTTACTTTTGAAAGATGTGAAACTGCTGTATCCGTTGGTAACAATAGGCTTTCACCATGAATCATCAGTTCCTCAGCCATTTTTGCAGAACCAATATCAAAGGGCCCTACTTGAGTACGCGCCAAAGATGTCATCGTTCCTGGTATACCTAATGAAATACATATATCACGTAATAATGAACGAATATAAGTGCCTCCAGAGCATGTTACACGAACTGTAAAATATGGAAAGCCATACGCTACAAGCTCAATATTTTTTATATGAATTTTCCGTAATGGCAATTCTACAGGAATACCTTTACGGGCATATTCATAAGCACGAATACCATTTACTTTAATAGCGGAATATTTTGATGGTTTCTGATTTTGAACTCCAGAGAACGTATTCAATGTATTGACTAATTCTTCAAAAGTTGGTTTTACTATAGCATCAGCAAGTTCTGAACTTTGAGTCGATTCATTTAATAGAACGCCATCTCGCAATACCATGTCATTATCAGGCAATACGGGTTGACCTGAACTATCTTCAGTATCTGTAAAAGTCCCGAATTTACATTCTGCCACATAGGTTTTATCAAAACCATCAGTGTATTCAATAAGTCGCGTAGCCTTACCAAGAAATACTGGCAATACACCATATGCCATAGGATCTAAAGTACCACTATGTCCTATGCGCTTCTCTTTTAAAATGCGGCGACAAATGGCAACAGCATCATGGCTTGTTATTCCAGGAGGTTTTAAAAATGGTAAAACGCCATCCATTATTTAATCACCTCAATAAGAGCTTGTTTTGCTTCCTGTAATGGTAAATTAATGGTACAACCGGAAGCTCGAATATGTCCGCCACCGCCAAAATTACTAGCTATAGCATTCACGTCGGTTCCTTTAGAACGCAAGCTTACTCGCGTTCTATCATCAGCTTCAGCTTTTAATAAAATAGCTATATCAACAGTATCGACGTTTCTAATAATATCTACAAAACCATCCGTATCATCCCCAAGAATTGTCATGGCTTCACGATTCAACTCGATTGTAGCCACTGTGTTATTCTTGTAAAACTCGATAGTTTGCATAACTTGTTTTGTTAATTCAAGACGACTGGCAGACACAGCTTCAATCGTTTCAGAAATAACATTAGGTCTAGCACCAGCTGCTACACATTTTGCAGCCATTTCTAAAGTATTGGCTGTGGTATTACTGAACTTAAAGAAGCCACAGTCTGTAGCAATAGCCATATATAATGCAGTGCCCATAGACTCAGTGATAGGCCAATTCCATTTTGTACATAAATAGGTAATAATTTCACCAGTAGCAGCAAAATTAGGCTTTAAATATAGATGATCCGCAAACTCCGTATTAGAAATATGGTGGTCTATATTAAAAATAGGTGCACTCCATAGTGCACCTACTTTGCCAATTCGCTCATACGTGCTAGCATCCAATACCATTAGCATATCAATATCAACAGGATTTGTTTCAAAATACGCTACATCATGGATGTGGTCCGTATATCGTAAGAATGAGTACTTTTCAGGAACTACATCATCCACTACCATATATACAGTTTTACCTTGCCCTACAAGAGCTTCGTAAAAGGCCACCATGGACCCGATAGCATCACCATCGGGTCTAACATGGACGGTTAGCATAATAGAATTAGCTTCACACAGAGCCACATGTAATTGATTAATAGTAATCTTACTCATGTTCTCTATCCTTTGTGTTAATTTTTTTCTTCGTCCTTTTTGATTTCATTCAAAAGGGATTCAATATGCATGCTATAGTCTAAAGACGTATCCTTATCAAAAGTGATGGAAGGAATATGGCGCAACTTAAGTACTTTGCCAAGCTCAGTACGAATATGGCCTGCTGCATGCTTTAAAGCGATAAGAGTATCTTCTTTTTCCTTATCGGAACCAAACAAGGAAACGTAAATTGTAGCCTCTCGTAAATCACCGGTTACATGAACATCGGTAATAGTAGTAAAGCCGATGCGAGGATCTTTCAATCCACGCATCAACATTTGACTTACCTCTTGTTTGATGAATTCTTGTAATTTTCTGACACGAACGTCACTCATATAAACCTCCTATATTTGAGGTGCAACTTCTTCCATCAAGTACGCTTCAATTACGTCGCCTTCCTTGATATCGCGGTAACCTTCTAAGGAGATACCACATTCGAAGGATGTTTTAACTTCTTTTACTTCGTCTTTGAATCGACGTAAAGAGTCAACCTTACCTTCAAATACAACAATACCATCACGGATCAAACGTACTTCAGAATCGTTAGTAATACGACCTTCTGTTACATAAGAACCGGCAACGATAGCTTTAGGTGTAGAAATAACTTGACGTACCTCTGCACGACCAACGACAACCTCTTTGAATTGAGGCGCCAACATACCACGCATCGCAGACTCAACGTCATTAATAGCATCGTAGATTACGCGATATGTACGAAGGTCAACTTTTTCATTCTCAGCAGCGCGACGTACATTAGCATCAGGACGTACATTGAAGCCCATAACGATGGCATTAGATGCAGAAGCCAACATGATATCGGATTCATTGATAGCACCTACTGCAGCATGAACGATAACGATACGTACTTCAGGATTTTTAATACCTTCCAAGGATTGACGTAATGCTTCTACAGAGCCTTGAACGTCTGCTTTAATGATGATATTAAGATCTTTTAACTCACCTTGTTGAATTTGGTTGAAGATATCATCCAATGTAACTTTGTGAGTAGCTTGCAATTCTTGAACGCGTTGTTTAGCAATACGTTTTTCTGCGATTGCACGTGCTTCGTTATCATCCATACCATTGATGATTTCACCAGCTTGTGGAACTTCTGAGAAGCCCAGGATTTCTACTGGCATAGAAGGACGAGCTACTTTTACCTTTTCGCCGCGTTCATTTGTCATGGCACGTACTTTACCATAAGCAGTACCAGCAAGTACAGTGTCACCTACACGAAGGGAACCTTTTTGTACTAATACGGTACATACAGCACCACGACCTTTATCAAGTTGAGCCTCGATAACTACACCGTAAGCTTTACGGTTAGGGTTCGCTTTTAATTCCATCACTTCTGCTACGAGCAAGATATTTTCGAGCAAGTCGTCGATACCTTGTTTTTGTTTAGCAGAAACTGGAACCATGATTACATCGCCACCCCATTCTTCTGGTAAAAGGCCATGTTCAGACAATTGTTGTTTAACATGGTCTGGGTTAGCACCTGGTTTATCCATTTTGTTGATAGCAACAATAATTGGTACATCTGCAGATTTAGCATGATTTATGGCTTCAATAGTTTGCGGCATTACACCATCATCAGCAGCTACAACGAGAACCGCGATATCTGTAGATTTAGCACCGCGTAGACGCATAGCTGTAAACGCTTCATGGCCAGGAGTATCAAGGAATGTAATTTTATTGTCGTTATAACGAACTTGGTAAGCACCGATATGTTGAGTAATACCACCTGCTTCTCCAGCTGTTACATTAGTTTGACGAATTACGTCCAACAAGGAAGTTTTACCATGGTCAACGTGACCCATGATAGTAACAACCGGAGGACGAGGTTTTAATGTTTCTGGTGCATCTTCAATTTCGATGATATCAGTAGGATCTTCTTCAGGTTCTACTTCTGTTACAGTTACACCAAATTCTTCAGCTACGATTGTAGCAGTATCAACGTCAACCTCTTGGTTAATGCTAGCCATAACACCTAAAAGCATCAACTTTTTGATGATTTCAGATACTTCGCGGCCCATTTTTTCAGCTAATTCTTTAACTGTTAAAGGACCGGATAATTCGATTTCCGTAGCAATCGCTGCTTCAGCCTTACGTTCAGCCTCAGCTTTTTGTTGTAAGTACTGTTCATTACGATGTTTTACGCGATTCTTTTTCTTTTGCATAGATGTAGATAACAAGGATTGAGGACGGTTGTTACCGCCTTTTTTATTTTTCTTGTTACGTCGATCATTGTTATTAGAATTGCGGTTATCATTGTTTCGATTATCATTATTACGCGCATCATTAGGACGACCATTGTTATTGCGGTTGTCATTATTGCGATTATTATTGTTAGGGCGGTTGTTAGCGCGGTCACCAGATTGTTGGTTACCTTCGGATTTACGTGTAGGTTCAGAGATTTGTACATGACGTACATTGCCCTTTTTATGGTCATTTTGTTTAGATTGATCGTCTTGTTTTTGACCACCTTGTTTGTAATTATCCTTTTTGTGTTCCTTAGAACGATTTGGATTTTGTTGTTTATGTGGTGCAGCTTCTTGTTTATGTGCTGCTGTCGGAGCAGATTTTTGTTCTACCTTTTGTGTAGATTTAGGTGCTTCAGATTTCTTACCTAATTGTTTTTTTACAATATCATAACCTGAATCATCTACAGAATTCACTGCTTTCGTAACATTAATATTATGTTGTTGCAAGATAGAAATGACCTGCTTACTTTCTACGCCGAACTCTTTGGCGATTTCATGGACGCGCTTTTTGGACATCTACATACCCCCTTATTATCGATCAATCTCTTTTACTATTGCCTTTGCAAACCCATCATCTAGTACGGCGACTACTACCCTAACTTCTTTACCAATAGCGGTTCCTAACACCTCTTTATTGGCAATACTATGAAGTGGAATCTGATGTGTTTCTGCTAATTGAGTATATTTCTTTTCATTGTTGGCTGCACAGTCACTAGCGAGAAGTACCAATTTTGGTTCCTTTCTCTTTATAGCCTTTTCTACGATAAAATCACCGGAAATAACCTTACCTGCTCGTTGTGCTAAACCTAAGAGATTCAAAATTTTATCTTCATTCATGTATATCAGTGATTACTCATGCTCTTGTAAATCACGTTGTAACGCTTCGTATATCTCTTTCGATACACTATGCTTTAATGACCGTTCTAATCGTTTTGCCTTATAGGCTTGTTCAAAGCACGACATGGATTCACATAGATAGGCTCCACGTCCTGGTGCTTTACCAGTGCGATCAATACTAATGTTACCGTCTGGGCTCAAGGCTACGCGAATCAATTCACGTTTTACCTTTGGCTCACCACATCCTACACAGGTGCGCATAGGTTGGGATTTCGGTTTCATGACTATTCTCCATCCTCAGCATTGCCAAAACCTGCAAAAGGTTCTTCAGCTGCTTGAGTTTCACTCTTAATATCGATTTTCCAGTTAGTTAATTTGGCTGCTAATCGAGCATTTTGACCAGCTTTACCAATTGCTAAAGATAATTGATAATCAGGAACTACAACGTAAGAGGATTTTTCTTCTTCACTTACATCAACAGATACAACCTTTGCTGGACTCAAAGAGTTTGCGATATAAATTGCTGGATCTTCATCCCATTTAACGATATCAATCTTTTCATCATGTAACTCATCAACGATATGTTGTACACGTTGACCTTTAGGACCTACGCAAGCACCTACTGGATCAACATTTTCATCGCGGCTATAAACAGCAATCTTAGAACGCATACCTGGCTCACGAGCTACGGATTTAAGCTCTACCACACCTTCATAAATTTCTGGTACCTCTAATTCAAAGAGGCGTTTTAATAAACCAGGATGTGTGCGGGAAATCATGATTTGAGGCCCTTTCGTAGTTTTCTTAACCTCTACGATATAGCATTTAATACGATCTCCTTCGCGATATGTTTCTGTAGCAATTTGCTCTGTAGGAGGCAAGATTGCTTCTGTTTTACCTAAATCGATAAATACATTTTTACCTTCAACACGTGTAATAACGCCAGTAATGATATCGCCTTCACGGCTATAGTATTCTTC
>CATWLR010000037.1:0-7403 GCA_958351665.1 Veillonella infantium
ACGCCTTAAAAGCTGTGGGCAAATTACAAAACTCATAAGTTACATCCATACCATGCTTTTCAAGAACAGCACCAATAGTTTTTACAGATTCAAATTCTTGGCTAGAAATTTCTGGATGCTTCGCCAATGTATAGTTAATGGTGAAAGCCTCTTGGGCGAAGCTTTCACAAGCAGTTGCAAATAATTTGTTAAGAGACATAGGCCCTCCTCTAATTTTTGATTCATTCACTTTTAATTATACAATGTTATTGCCTATTGGTGTAAAATTCCGTACAATATAAACAGAAATGTATAAACCATGTATATGGATGTTTGAGGAGGTTTCTATGTTTAAGTTCAAAAAGTTGACAGCCATCGCCCTCGTAGCGGTAGCAGCAATGGGTTTATTGGCTGGTTGTGGTAATGACAAACCAAAAATGACACAACAAGAAGGTGTATTACGTGTAGGTTCTGAAACTACATTCCCACCATTCGAATTTACTGAAGGCGACAAATACGTTGGTTTCGACGTTGATTTGTCCGAAGCAATTGCTAAAAAACTTGGTTTAAAAATGGAATTCAAATCCATGGGCTTCGATGCTTTGATTCCAGCAGTTCAATCTGGCGATATCGACATGATCGCAGCAGGTATCAACGCTACACCTGAACGTGAAAAAGCATTGGACTTCTCCGATGTATACTTCGACCAAGGTGGTTTCATCACAGTTGTTCGTAAAGACAACACAACAATCCATAACATGGATGAATTAGCAGGTCATACTGTAGGTGCTCAAATCGGTACTATCCCTGTTGAAATGGCTCAAAAAATCCCTAATACAACAGTAAAACAAATCGATTCCAATGCTAATATCTTCATGGAATTGAAAGCTGGTACAATCGACGGTGCTATCATCGATAATGCAGTGGCTATGTACTACCTTAAACAAGGTGCTGACAAAGACCTTAAACTCGTAGGCGAACCTACTAAAGCTGAAGGTACAGTTCTTGGCATGAAAAAAGGCAACAAAGCTTTACAAGAAGCTGTTAATAAAGCTCTTAAAGAACTTAAAGAAGACGACAACTGGTTCGGCGATTACAACAAAAAATAATATCTATCTCTATAAACTAGGATAAATATGACCCCTCTGAAAGACTTCAGAGGGGTTTTTCCTCTTTTATGGTCCCTTGCGTTCGTTATATAATAAATACGTATTCTATAGTAAACGTAACTAATTAAAGGAGGCCTTATGGCACAGTACTTTACGGAACGCCTACAAAAGGTCTTCCACATGATTTTTAAATCCTACAATCAAGAAATGGCCCAAGAAGGTTTGCGCCAATTAGAACTGATTGTAAATAATCAGCATAGTCCTGAGCAACCGAATCATCGGGCGCTAAGAAACGACATGACTACGTCGCTTGAAAACGAAATCGACACTAAAGAGGACGCATTAAAAATAGCCAATGATCCGGAGGCTCGCGAAATAGCTGATGCATATGCTTTGTTGGCTCGTATCTATGCAGGGCCACGCTTTACATGGGAGGAATCAAACTTCCCAGAAAATAACATGCGCACTTATCAATGTTTACACGATAGCATTCGCCGTTGTAGTCCTATTGGTAACTTACAAGCATTGCGTATCAATGGAACCATTACACCTACTGTTGAAAAGGATATGTTAATATCCTTTGACGATGCGTTTCGTATTGTTTACAACTACGCGGAGCAAGGTGATGCCTTCTGCCAATACATTATAGGCAATGTCTTTTTCTGGCGCGATGATGATCGCATTAGCCTAGCTCGGGATATGATTACACCGCCCCGCCTAAGCTGGGCAAAACGGATTCAACAAAGCTTACAAAAAGGTTCTATACAAGAACGTATTTCAACCTTACAAGGCACTGTTTCAGACGAAACATTACAGGAAAATGCTACTACATTCGCCAAAGAATGGTTTAACAAGGCCCTCAACAATGGACTTGCCATGTTCCAAGGCAATTTACGTAACATCTATATCGACGAAGGCGATTTTGATAATGCACGCCGTGTAGCTTTAACGGCTGCTGAGCTAGGTAATCCAACCATGATGCTCTACACCGGTCTAGACTGTCATGAACATGGAAAATTTGAGGATGCTTTCACATGGTTCACGAAAGGTGCCTCCTTGGGCCAAGCTGAAAGCACCGCCGAATTAGCGGATTATTACTATCACTTTTATGATACGAAAGAACTACGCCGCCTAATTCCGTATAATCCTGTAAAAGCAATCGGCCTCTACCGTCGCGCAGCTACTAAGCATTTTAGCGACGCCGGCTATGCTGCATTGCAAGCGGCCTTCGGTTATATTTTCCACATAGGCCACCTTCCTCTCGACTGGGGTCTCATTGCAGACTTAACACACATGGCAGCCACTAAAGAGCGTTTTATGTTCTCCTTACCATATATTGGTTATATGCGAATCCATGGCTTAGGGGTAACAAAAAATATACGTTTCGGTGTACAATCCTTAACACGTGTACTAGATGAGGAAAAGCGCGCATTAGAAGAGGAAGATCGTGTTCTCTTCTATGATATTACACGAGCTTTAACGCGAGTTGCCTTAGGGTATGCCTATGAAAAAGGCTATGTCACAGGCAAACCTGATTTAGATGCCGCTGTAGCCTATTACGAAGAGTCTCATCAATATATACTATCTCACAAGGCAAACCTTGATGAAGAGCTGAAGGATATCCCTATCGATAATGAAGCAGAAGAGCGCTTAGCGGCCTTCGAAGAAATAGATGGCCATTGGCACTATAAAGAGGGCTTTACAGAGTCTACCTCAACAGTACGGCCTGGTCACACTGAATGGCCTCAAAATGCAGCTCGCTTATCTGTAAACATGGATGACTTCTTATGGGATACCACCTTATATGATTGGCAAACCATTGAGCATGCTTTAGAATCACAAGAAGAAATGAAACTGAGCTTTTACAATCATTTCCTCTCCATACCAGACAAGCTACGAAACATCTTTAAGCTAGATGTAAAGCGTATGCCACGTGATACGTACCAAGTCAGAATACATGGCTATGACCCTACAGAAGGTCAAGAGATGATCTATCGAGCGCTATTCAAGAAAGAGGATGCTATACATCTGTTAAAAGACCTTTATGATAATCATCAGTTACCTGTATTTGGTGATAACTGGTCTATTGAAAAGAACGAAGAAAAACCAACGTGGCACTATGTACTCGACGTAGATCAACAAGCGTTCTTGCTTGAAGAATACGACGATGCGAATGCCATGATACAAACCGCATTACAAGGCTTAAAAGACAAAAAGTACGAACAAATTAATGTCCGCACCCATGACTTTATCGGCCCATCCTATTTCATTTTCAGAGGTAATCACGCAAATCCATTTAGAGTACAACTCTATTTGAAAGAATCCATGCGCCACTCTATCGACAAGGATGGAAAACCTCAAGATACGCCAGGTAATACCTATCTCTTTGAACAACAGTTAGGTAACGAAGTATCATTAAACTACTGGATTCAAAAAACGATTAATACCTTGGAAATCCCTGAGCTAGACAATTGGAAAAAACTCAGTGTGCCTAAGTCATTACAATAAAAATGACCTAAAACATATAAGGAGCTTGTACAGAAAGTACTAGCTCCTTTTTATAACCTATAAATAGACTAAACTATTATAAATGATCATGACGGTAATGAATACGGACCTATAAACCAACATCGACAAACTGTTGTTCATAAATATTTTCCACAGTTTCTTGTACAACCATATCGCTACGATGTACCTTATCAAGCATCTTGGAACGAGCCGTTGTAATCACGCTTTCACTATGTTTACCACCACGCCAAGCAAACTTAGATGTGCCGATGGTATATTTCAAGGTCGCATAAGGACCACTCAAATGATGAGATGCTGTTTTGTAACCCGCATCAAGAGTAAGATGTGGTGTAATATGGAATTCTGCACCCACGTTAAACCCTTTAATAGCATCGCGCTTATTCAATTTATAATAGCCTACTTTTACAGCCTCTCTACCACGCCAATTATAATAGTCCGCATAGACACGAGCCCAGCGAGCATTTTTGAAAGTTCGTGAGTATCCTACATCAAATCCACTGGCAGCAACCTTTTCTGATAGCATCCAATGATTTTCATAAGCAGCTATACCATAATTATAAAGACTTTGATCAGGATCCATCCCATATGGATACAATCCTGTAGGATCACCCAATACAACACTACGTCCATGGAGTCCTATATATTTTCTTTCATCAGTCCCTAGATTTCGGTACAGATTAGCATGAAATTCATTAAGGCCTGCCACATATTCTACACCGCCACTAACGCGCTTATAACCACCTTTAAACACATGGTCATAGAACGCATTAACACCAACATAAGCATGTTCACCTTTGCTAAGACGACGATAGCCAATGCCAATATTAGCATTCATTCCTAATGATTCTTTCGTATCTGTTTGTTTATCATGTGTTATAAACGTCCCTGCAGGTCTGGCTGGCTCCAAATAACTATCTAATTTATAAGATGAAATTTTTTCTCCACTGCGCCCAATACGACCTTGTACAAAGACAACGCTTTTAGCATTTTCATCATAATGGGTTATAGGTTGCAAGGTCTCAATATACAATTTATTGATTTCAGTAGATTTTGAATTTTTCGAAGTTACAGTATGTAGATCATCATGTCTCATCGATGATTCACCAACATAATGGTGCTGACTATGCGTCTCTTTCGAGTCTTTCATACCAACCCCAACAACCACATCTGTGCGATCCATCCAATTAGAACGAACAGCTTCATGTTTAGCATCATTCACTTCTGTAGTAGAATCTGCAATACCTTGGCCATGTCCATTTTGTACATCTGCTGCAAAACCTGTAGCACTAAACACACATGCTACAGCACCTAAAACCATTGCTTTTATCATTAATGTCTTACTCATATAAATTACTTCCCTATTATTACATGTCTTATTTAATATCTATAATCTAAACTACAGTGGTATTATAGATGATCGATTGGCGCTAAATAATCATATTCAATGTCATCAAAGGTCTCTACAATCATGTCTTGACGACGTACCTTATCTAGCATTTTAGAGCGAGCTGTAGTAATCGTATCATCACTATGCTTACCACCCCAGAAGGCAAATTTAGATGTGCCTAATGTATATTTAAGAGTGCCATACATACCTTTCGACATGTTATTAGCATTGTTATACCCAATATCTAAAGATATATGTGGTGTCAACTGTAATTCAGCACCAATTTTAATGCCTTTATAATGGTTAGCATTTCGTGCAGTAAACCATGGCACGGACCAATGACCTGGACGTCCCCAATTATATTCTTGTCTATGGCTAAATCCATTGCCGTTCCAACGATAACCATTTACATAGGCACGAGCCCAACGTGCATTTTTAAAGGATCTTACAATCCCTATTTCATAGCCATCTAACACGCCACCACCTACATAGGTATTATAATTTTCACTAGGAATGGTATTATATGGGAATGTATCTGGATAGCCATTAGGATACAACCGTTTAGGATATGGATTACCGCCACCGCCTTTTACGGGTTCCTTATCACCAAGGCCTCTATACACATTGGCATACACTTCGTTGAGACCATTCACATACTCTACACCACCGCTGATACGATTGTAATTTCCTGTGAAAGCACGATCTACAAAAGCGTTAACACCTACATAAGCATGTTCATGTTTACTAAGAATACGATAACCAACACCTAAGCTACCAACCGTTCCTAACGACTCAGATGTTTTTTCATCTGTATTGATTTCCGTAAAAACATCAAACCCAAATGGTGACATTACAAGGTCTGGAGTGAAATAACCTCTTACCTCTTTAGAGAAGATTTTCTCACCACCACGACCAATACGACCTTGTACGAACACAACGCTCTTGGAATTTTCATCATAATGGGTAATAGGTTGTAATGTTTCTATATAGGCTTTAGTGATATTCCCGTAATCTGATTTTGTATTATAAAAGTTATTATTATAATCACTAGGGAACATCCCCTTATGCGAATCAGATGTACCACCAGTTTGAACACCTACGGCAATATCTGTTCGATCTAACCAACTAGAACGAACTGCTTCATGCTTAGCCCCATTTACTTCTGTAGTAGAATCTGCAATACCTTGACCATGTCCATTTTGTACATCTGCTGCAAACCCTGTAGCACTAAATGCACATCCTATAGCCCCTAACACCAACGCCTTAATAATTATGTTTCTTCTCATGACTTATACGCTCCCCTCGTTTTGCATAAGAAATAAAACCACACAACACTGTACGCCCTTCACGTTCATTTCATGGTTTATTCATCTTCATTATAGGTATGCTATTTTCCATAGTCAATATAAAGCCCTATAGTTAAATGATAGTTAAAGATTCTCTAAATCATTATGTTACAAATTAATTTCTATTTTCAGGCAAAAGAAAAAGACCACCTGCAAGCCAGGTGGTCTTTTTTCTGGGGAATGAAATTGTTATTTGAATAAAGGCAAGATTGCGTTTGCTAAACCAGTAAGTGCAGCCAAAATTGCTTTAACGATAGTTGCTACCATTGCTCTTCCTCCTTCTCATATAAGCACAATAACTAAACTAACTATAAACATCTTAAACTAGGATATTAAGTTTAATATGAAATGAGTAAATTTTTACACATTAATTTTTCATGAGGAAAATAACAAGGTATTAATTACTATAGTTAGTTTCATGAGAAAGATAGCATGCAATGAATTCATAAATTTCTATAAAATTTTAATAATTAACAAACTAAGAGATATAGATTTTCATAAACGTATTTACAAGACAGATACATATAACAAGAAAACCCTTCTCTCACTACCTTAGTATAAGAATAACTAATGATAGTATAGAGAAGGGCTTCTATTTAACAGTCAAAGCATAATACACAAGGTTATCTTATGTATAACACACTTTTGATTATAGAGATTCAACAACCTCTGCACAACGATGACAAAGTGTAGGGTGTTCGCTATCTTGACCTACTGTATCGCGGTGGATCCAGCAGCGTTCACATTTTTCAAGTTCAGATGGAGCAACTACTGTTGCAACGCCTATTTCTTCGTCTTTTACAGCTTCTGCAGGTGCAGAGCCATTTACGATGTGAGCTTCGGATACGATAACAAGTTTCGCTAAGCCATCTTCACCAAGAGCGTTCAATGCGTCGAATGCAGCACCTTCAGCATATACTGTAACGGATGCATCCAATGGATGACCGATTGTTTTGTTTTGACGAGCCAATTCCAATGCTTTTTGTACGGATGTACGTAAGTCTAACAATTGGTTCCATTTATCAGCCAATTCTTGGTTGAAGTGTTCAGGAT
>CATWLR010000038.1:0-7229 GCA_958351665.1 Veillonella infantium
AAATAAACTTGGCTCTAAAGTAACTGTAAAAGGTACTGGCGCTAAAGCTGATTCCGAATATGATTCCTCTAACATCAAAACTAGTATCACTCAAGGTGCTGATGGTAACAGCGAAATCAATATCGGTTTGGCTAAAGACTTGAATAACATCAACACAATTAAGAATGGTGGTAATGCTACTTTCACAATTGGCGGTAACGAATTCAAATTCGATGGCGGCAACGTGAACATGGGTGGCAACAACATCACTAATCTTAAATCTGGCGGCGATGTAATCGATAACGCAGCTAACATTGGCGACGTAACTCGTATTTCTAAAGCTAACGACTTACACATTGCACCAACTCAATCTAATCGTGCAGGTGAAGCTACTACATCTTACTCTTATGATGCAGCAGACAAATCCGTTACATTGAAATACAACGATGGCAATGGTACTAACCAAGCTGGTACAGTAGCAAAAATCGATTTGTCCGGTTTGGCTGATCAAATCAAAGATGGTTACTCCTTCTCCACAGATGCAAAAGGCAATGTAGTTGGTAACCATGCTGTAACAGCTGTAGGCAATGGTAAAACTGTTTCCTACGCAGCAGGCGATAATTTGACAATTAATCAACATATCGATAATGCAACTGGTGAACAAACTTATACATATGCATTGTCTAATGACATCAAAGTTGGTAACGACGGTAAAGATGGTAGAGATGGTGTTGACGGTAAAATCGGCGTAAACGGTAAAGATGGTTCCGCTGTTGTAATCAACGGTAAAGATGGTTCCATCGGCCTCAATGGTAAAGACGGCAAAGACGGTCTTACTATTAAAGGCGCTAACGGTCAAGACGGCGTTGACGGTAAAAACGGCAAAGACGGCATGACTCGTATCGTATACGAAGACAAAAATAACAATAAACACGAAGTGGCAACTACTGACGATGGCATGAAATATGCTGGCGACGATGCACAAGGTGCAGATAAGTCCAAAGTTATCGCTAAGAAATTGAACCAAACAATGGACATCGTTGGTGGTGCAGATAAGTCTAAATTGACTGACGGTAACATCGGCGTGAATAACGTAGATGGTAAATTGAAAGTTCAATTGTCCAAAGAAGTTAACTTGACTCCAGCAGGTTCCTTAACAATTGGCGATACTAAGATCACTGACGGTGGTTTAGTAATCAACAATGGTCCATCCATTACTAAAGGTGGTATCAATGCTGGTGACTTGAACATCACTAACGTGAAAGCTGGCGTAAATGACACTGACGCAGTTAACGTAAAACAATTGAAATCCGCTAAGACAGAAGTTAAAGCTGGTGACAACGTAACAGTTGATAAAACAATTGGTGCTGATGGTCAAAACATTTACACAGTAAATGCAAAAGCAACTAACCTTGGCGATGCTGAACTTAACTACACAGCTAACGGCGGTGCTAAACAAAAAGTTAAATTGTCTGAAGGCTTGAACTTCGTTGACGGTAACTACACTAAAGCTTCCGTTGATGCAAACGGTGTTGTTAAATACGACGTAACACTTGGTAAAGTGAAAGACGGCGTTGACGGCAAACCAGGCGTAGATGGTGATAATGGTATCGCAACAGTTAAAACTGTAGTAGATACAATCAACAACTCCGGTTGGAAAGGTGATGTTACTGGTAACACAGTAGGCAATCACAGTGCAACAATCGTAAAACCTGGCACAACTGTAAACTTCGGTGCAGGTAAAAACTTAACTGTTGAACAAATCGTTGATGCAGTAACTGGTAACCACACTTACAACTATGCATTGTCCGACGATATCAAAGTTGGTAATGATGGTAAAGACGGCAAACCAGGTGTTGACGGTAAGATCGGTGTAAACGGTAAAGACGGTTCTGCTGTTGTAATCAACGGTAAAGACGGCTCTATTGGCCTCAATGGTAAAGACGGTAAAGATGGTCTTACTTTCAAAGGTGCTAACGGTCAAGACGGCGTAGACGGTAAAAACGGTACTAACGGTATGACTCGTATCGTTTACGAAGATAGCAACAACAATAAACATGAAGTTGCTACTACTGATGACGGCTTGAAATTCACTGGTAACAACGAAAGCGTTGTAAACAAAAACAAACTTAACTCCACAGTTAAAGTTAAAGGTGAAGGCGTTACTGAAGAGCAAGAAAAAACATTTGAATCTGCTGCAGGTAACATCGCTGTAACTGCTGATGGTAACGATACTTTGAACATTCGCTTGAATAAAAACATCAAAGGTATCGACTCTATCCAAACTAAGGAAATCCACTTAGGCACACCTGATAATTACACAACAATTAAGAAAGATGGAGACCGCATTAAATACGGCGACAAAACATTCGCTAACACTGACGATATCTGGACAATCCAAGCTAATGGCACAGATGTTCCAGCTAACGGCGGTAAAGTAAATGTTAAAGGTGCTGACGGTATCACAGTATCCAAATCTGCTAATGGCGAAATGACAATTAGCGGTGCTGGCCTTGGTACAATGAACAGCTTCAACGTTAAATCTTCTGGTAATACTACTGCTGATTCTGAAACAACAGCTAAGAGTATTACTGATGGTAAAACTGTTGAGTTCTCCGGCGGTAAAAACCTCACTGTAAAACAAACTAGCGACGAAAACGGTGCTAAAGTAGAATATGCATTGAGTAACAATGTAGATCTTACTAATAAAGGTTCCTTGACAATTGGCGATACTAAGATCACTGATGGTGGCTTAGTAATCAACAATGGCCCATCCGTAACTAAAGACGGCATTAATGCTGGTAATAAACAAATTACTAACGTTGAAGACGGTGTAAACGATACTGATGCGGTTAACGTACGTCAATTGAAAGCAGCTAAAACTAACCTTGTTGACGGTCAAAACACTAAAGTGACTGGCGACGGTTCTCAAGCTAACCCTTACAAAGTTAATGTTGAAGGCGATTTGAACAAAATCACTTCCATCACTAACAAAGAAGGCGACGGCAAATTAGAATTCAAAGGTGACCAAGTAGTTAACGTAGCTGGCGACAACACAATCAAGCTTGATGGTAAAACTGGTGATATCACTGGCTTAACTAACAAAACTCTTGATTCCGCTGACTTCGCAACTAAAGGTCGTGCAGCAACTGAAGAACAATTGAAACTTGTTCAACAAGAAGCAGCTAAGAAATCTACTGAAAAAGTACAAGCTAAAGCTGATGCTAATAACATCGCTAAAGTAGCTCCTAAAGCTGGCGATACATTCGGTGCAGCTGGTGCTACATACGAAGTATCTGTAGATAAAAATGACGTTAAAGACGCAGCTCGTGAAGCAGTTACTGTAACAGGTGACAACAAAGCGATCACTGTAGACGTTCAACCAAATGCTACTAACCATACAACTAACTACCAAGTTAACTTCAATGGTAAGGAAGCAGCTAAACAAATTCCATTGACTTATAAAGAAAATGGTGGCAACGCTAGAACAGTAATGTTATCTGATGGTTTAGACTTCTCTAATGGTGTAAATACTACTGCTCACACTGATGCGAACGGTAAAGTATCCTTCGACGTGAAAGGTGACCTCACTAACATCACTTCCATTTCCAATAACTCCAATGGTCCTAAAGTATCCTTCGGTGGCGATACTGTAAATATCACTGGTGGCAACCTCAACATGGGTGGTAACAAAATCACTAATGTTCAAAAAGGCACTAATGATACTGATGCAGTAAACGTTAAACAATTGAAAGATTCCCGTACTACATTGACATCTGATGATCATTCCGTAGTATTGAAGAAAACTGAATCTGCTGATGGTGGTTTGAACTATGACCTTTCCGTAAAAGGTGCTGTTGACCCTCGCGTTGATCAATTGAACGAAGAAATCGGCCGTGTAGGTGCTCAAGGTGCAGCATTGTCCGCATTGAAACCTATGCAATACGATCCATTGGAACCAACTCAAATTATGGCTGGTTATGGTAACTACCGTGGTAACTCCGCGATTGCAGTGGGCGTAGCTCATTACAAAAATGAATCCACAATGTTCCATGGTGGCTTGTCCTGGGCTGGCGGTTCTAGCCACATGATGGCAAACGCTGGTGTAACTTGGAAAGTTGGTAACAGAGATGCTGAAGCAGCTGTAGCAGATCGCTACCGCAAAGGCCCTATCAGCTCTGCATACGCAGTACAAACTGAAATGGCAGCAATGAAAGCTCAAAACGCCGGATTAAAAGGTGAAGTATCTGACTTGAAATATGAAAACGAACAAATTAAAGCTCAAAACGCTGGTCTACAAAGTGAAGTAGAAGTATTGAAAGCTCAAATGGCTGCAATGATGGCGAAAATGGGTATGTAATTAGTTACACTTTCAAATAAACTAGGTGTCAAAACCTAGTTAGTAAATGGATACAACTGGTACGGGCTCCTTCGGGGGCCCTCATCCAGCACATTAATTCGACTATGGAAAGAGGAATAGATATGAAAAAATCTACAATGCTTGCTTTCACAGCGGCACTTTTAATGAGCGCAGCATCCATCACTGGTCACGCAGCAAGCGCACCAACATATGATGATAACTTGATCTTGCCAAACCCTGCATCCGCACCTGGTTTGAGCAATGTTGTATTGGTACCTGTGGCTAGCCCACAAGTAGTACAATCCCTTCATGATTACGTGAAAGCATGGGAAAATGCTGAACAAAAAATCGCGTTAGCAAAAGCTAAACGCGACAATCATGAACAATTGACTAAAGCTGATAAAAAATGGTTGCATTCCAAAGATAAACATAACTATGCTGATTACTTCCGTACGCACTCCATTGGTCGCGTACATGGCTTTGAAACAGCTTTAAATTGGAACGGTGAAAACCGCAACAAAAATGAATACGAATACTTTGAAACGCCTAAATACAATGAAAAAGATGGCTTCGTAAATAGCTATGGTTACAACGTATTGCGTGGCATGGTAGATCGTGTTAACGAAGTTGTACAAAAGCAAAAACAAGTAGGCGGTCCTATGACTGACGACGAAGCACAAGCATTAGAAGATGCAATCTTGGATATCCTTGCGCAAGAGCAAGAACATGTATCTAACGAAGAACTTCGTCACTACATGAACGAAACAATTTGGTTCGCTGCTAAAGAAACCGTTAAAAACAAAGCGAGCGAAGAACCAACTGCTGCTGATGAGCACATAGTAGACCTTCGCAAAGCTATCAACGAACCAATGGGTAGCAATGACTACAACAAAGTTGATTTGCGCAGTGCAATTCAACAATAAACAATATCTATAGTAATGTAGGTATTGTAGCCTTTTCTTCTCTCGTTAAAAGGCTTAGTTGATCTCTAATACATACTGATGATATATGATGTATCCCTTACATGCACATATATCTAAAATGACACATTGGCCCTTATATTGAGTTTATGAGGGCCCTGTACCCTGGACCCCCGACTAGGGAACACAAATCCTTATTAAACAACGCCATCCGGTTGGATGGCGTTGTTTTTATTTGTATCTTAATTAGACTTGTACTTAGAAGGTATTAAAAGCTATTAGTTAACTACATAAAATCAACTAATAGCTTTTGACTTTTAACTATTCTATAGGAATGAAAATAAAATGAAATTCACATTGACTTTATAATTAAAAGCCCATATAATGACGATAAATTGCTAAAATTCGTTTGTAATTAATAATCTGTATATTACTATGCTATTTCTTTTATTACATCTTTGCCGTTTTTAATATTTTTAAGTCGATTATTTGTCGACACATTTAAAAAGGCAATATTATTTATTTAAAGAACAAATAAGGAGACAACTTAAATGAATAAAAAATTTTTATTAGTAGCCGGTGTATTAAGTATTATTAGCAGTAATGTTATGGGTGCTGTAACAACAGATGTAGTTCGTGGCAAAAATATATATGTTGCAAAAACAACAGATGCTTCTGGAAATAATGAATTTAAAGTAGGCCTTAATAATAATTTATATGATTTAGGTACTGCTACTTTCCATTCTGATGAGTCTGGAGTATTAACTGGCGGAAATTCTTATATTACTGGTGATAGAATGAGTATAAGTGATTTAGATAATAATCATATTGTTTATACTACACCAAGAAGAATAACTATTTCTACTTTAGAATCTGGACTTCCTGAATCTAGTGCTGATTTAACATCAAGTGAACTTTATGTACAAAAATTTGCTAATGATGGGTATCATACAACAACTTTAGACCATACAGGAATATATTCTACTAATACCAATACTGGACAATCTGTTTGGTTTTCAACTGTTGAAATTAATGCTGGTGAACAACAAATTCATGGTGTTACTGCTGGTACTGAAGATACAGATGCTGTTAACGTTAAACAGTTAAAAGATTATGTAGCAGCAAATGACAAAGATACTATTACAACTGTAAAAGCTGGTAATAATATTGAAGTAACAGCAAATGGCCATGATTATACAGTATCTCTTAAAAAAGATGTTGTAGACAAAATTGATAATGCTACTGCTGATATTGCTGTCAATAAAGCTCAAATTGATAACTTAGTAAATCAAATTGGTAACAATGATACTAAAATCAATAATATGATTAATAATACACGACAAGAGGCCCGTCGTGGTATTGCATCTGCTTCTGCGTTAGCAGCATTACATCCACTTGACTATAACCCTGATCATAAAGTTGATGTTATGGGTGGCGTAGGTCATTATCGTGGAAAAACAGCAGTAGCTTTAGGTGCAGCTTATCGCCCTAATGAAAACTTAATGTTTACAGTTGGTACTGCTATCAATGGCAAAGACTCATCTGTAAATGCAGGTGTATCTTATAAAGTTGGAGCTAACGATAGTACTTATAAAAGCCAAGCTTCATTAGCAAAAGATGTAGAAGACTTAAAACAAATGGTAATTAAATTACAAGCTGAATTAGAAGAAGCACGTAAGAAATAATTAATAAAAAAGAGAAGCGTTGGCTTCTCTTTTTTACATTAATATAGATAACAAAATATTGGGCATTGAATAACCACAGCAAATTATAACAATTGGAAAGATTATTATAGAACATTATATAGTATTATATAGTGACATAGAATGATATACAGTCATATATAGTCATATATAGTCAAATACATTGTTCTGTTAAATAAATTAGTATAAAATAGCTAATATATACTTAATTATGATTATAAACTCAAATGGAATAGACTATTTATAAAATTGATAACTACTGTATGT
>CATWLR010000039.1:0-7228 GCA_958351665.1 Veillonella infantium
TTTACCAATGATTGCCTTAGCCGTTCCAGGTATGATTTTTACAGTTATTATGGCACCAGTATTTGTGAAAGTATTCCGTAAAATTCACAGCCAAGTACCTCAAAATGATTTTGTTAAAGGGAAGGTGTCATAATGGCTGAATTATATAGTGTACGCATGCGTGCTGCTCAAGGTGGTCCCCATGAAAAAGGGGGCCACCATATTTCTGGGGCAGAGCGGATTGTGAAGCTAGAAGAAGTAGGGGCTATAGCTCAATCGTTAGCTGATCGCGCACTGCATCACAGTAAAGGAACAGCTGATTTTATCAATATTACTGTAGATTTAATCCCACCGGAGAAGATTACATATATTGACTGTCTAAAGGTAGAGGAACATAAAACTAGTAGCATTTCTGAATCTCATCAATTGGCGACTGAGCTTTTACAAGGTCCTAATATTAGTAAGGCAGCTGTTCATAAAGCTATATCTTTGTTAAAAGGTTTAGATAAATCTATGCGCGGCGCTATGTTAGTGGATACAATTACTGGCGAGCGCTTAGATACAGGTGACCGCGGAGTACGTGTTAGTCATATGGACTCCTTTGACTCTTATGCATTAGGTGATAATGAACATATGAGAGAGGCTTTAGTATTAGCTTCAAAGGTTCAATCAGCAGATGGTATTGTTGGAGAAATATGTTGGTCTGATGATCCAGACTATACAGTAGGTTATGTTGCTTGCAATGGTGTATACCATCGCATTCCTAATATGAAAGAATTGGGCTCAAATATAGGGGGCCGTGTTTTCTTTGTACGGTCTGATATAGATAGTGAAAGTGTAATTGAGTATTTGGAGAGTGCTCCAGTACTTGTTCAACGGAGATAGAATGTACAAATTTTTTAAAGAACAATTGGACTCTAAGATAGAGAACCATAATTTACGAACCTTAAGAGAATACTGTCCTCTAGATGCAGTGCGAGTAAAACGAGATGATAAAGAATATTTAATGATGGCTTCAAATAATTATTTGGGCTTAACTTTTGATACTCGTGTAATAGAAGGGGCTCTGAAAGGGACTCAAGAATATGGTACTGGCTCAGGTGGGTCTCGACTTGTGTCTGGAACATTTCCATTGTTTACAGAGCTTGAAAATGCATTAGCAAAATTTAAGAATACAGAAAAAGCGCTCGTATTTAATACAGGTTATATGGCTAATGTAGGAACAATTTCAGCTATTGCAGATAAGGACACTATTATCTTTAGCGATGCTTTAAATCATGCTAGTATTATTGATGGTTGTCGTTTAAGCAAAGCCTCCATAAAGGCCTATAGTCATTGCGATGTAGAAGAATTAAAGTTCCTACTAAAACAAACGGATCGTAGTGCACGAAAACTCATCGTTACTGATGGTGTCTTTAGCATGGATGGTGATATTGCACCATTGGATAAGCTATATGAACTGAGCCGTGAATATAATGCATTGCTTATGGTAGATGATGCCCATGCAACTGGAACTATTGGTAATGGTCATGGTACAGCGGCCTATTTTGGACTCGAAAAAGAAGTAGACATACAACTTGGTACATTGAGTAAATCTTTAGGCTCTGTTGGTGGCTATGTAGCTGCAAATAGCACTATTATAGATTATCTCGTTAATACGAGCCGCAGTTTTATATTTTCTACCGCATTATCTCCTGCTGATATAGGGGCTGCCTTAGCTGCACTACATGTTCTTGAATCAGATATATCCGTTTTACAGCGTTTACATGAAAATGTAAATTATATGGCAGACAAATTGATTTCCATGGGAATTAGTGCTACCAATGAAACACCAATTTTCCCAATACTAATTGGGCGTAATGAAGATACACTTGCAGTATCTGAGTATCTATATGAGAGTGGTATTATTGGGACTGCTATTCGTCCACCTACAGTACCTATTGGTGAAAGCAGAATTAGACTTACGGTGACTGCTGCGCATAATAAAGAACAAATAGATTATGTGTGCCAATCACTGCATAATGCTATGAAACAGTTATAATCATGATAATAGATAATATATTCACTAAAGACAGTAATAAGTGATAAAAGAATCTTTGGATTGGTAAAGCTGTCAAATTTAGATAAGTTGAGAAGGCTAAGAGTAGTGAATATACCGAATTGATGAAGGTTTCATATAATTGACAGTAATACTAAATAGGCTTATAATTATGAGACCGACGCACGGGGATGTAAAGGTTTCGACAGGGGTGCGTGTGGTATAGATAGCGAGTCGGCGTTCCATGAGGCCGTTAAACGGTGGGAAAACATTTAAACGCAGAAGAAAATTTTGCATTAGCTGCATAAGCTACGTCCCTCATACTTGTGCCTACCAAGTGTGAATGGACGTCAAACCGTAGGCTGGCTTAATTCAGTTGTTCATATGAATTAAGCGAGACAACATGAACTGGGGTTGTGTAGCTTGTCTGTGAGCGGTAGCAACCTGAAACCTCAATCATAGACTGTGCTCGGAGAAGTCTATATGGCAACACTTCTGGACAGGGGTTCGACTCCCCTCATCTCCACCAATATTACAGCTAAAGCTAGAAGAGGCGTGATTACTGTACAAATGCAGTAGTTACCTAATCTTCTAGCTTTTTTTAGTGTTCCTATATGTTTGCTAAAATACGTATTTATTCGCTTGAAATTTCTCCTTGATTTCCCCACGGAATACAGATATTTAATTAGAAAAAAGTGTACACAAAGAATCTAAAATGTCAATAATTTTTATCGTTTTGATTGTGCACAATGAATATGAATTTATATAGATTTTATCTATGTTTTATAAAGGTGGAAGGGTATCGGAAAAATTGACTTTGTCTATAGAATCCTGTAAAATATATAAAGATATATATGTAATTATGACACATAGATGATTAGTTTCGTGTAAAGGAGTACAGATAATGAAGTTCCGTTATTCCCGTATGTTAGCGGCTCTCGTTGTATCCGCTGTAATGGTTGCTGGTTGTGGCAGTAATCAACAGCAAGCAGGCGACGTGAGTGTCAATGCATACAAAATTACTGCAAGTGATGCACAGGTAAACCAAACCTATGCTGGTACAGTAGTTGCAGAAAACTCTGTAGCTGTACATGCTCGTGTAACGGGTTACGTAGTTGAAAAATTTGTTAAAGGCGGGGAGCAAGTTGTAGCTGGACAGCCATTATATCGCATCGACTCTCGTCAATACGAAGCTGCTCTTGCCAATGCTGAAGCACAAGCTGCTCAAGCTAATGCAAACTATAAAAATGCTGAAGTAGACCTTAATCGTTATGAAACATTGGCTCAACAAGATGCTATTGCGCAACAACGTGTAGATACACAACGCAGTACTGTAGAACAAGCTAAGGCAGCTTATGAAGCATACCAAGCATCCGTAAAAATTGCTCAAGATAACTATGGCGATACAATGGTATATGCACCATATTCTGGTACATTACGTATGGATGATATCGATATGGGTACATTTGTACAAGCTGGTTCTACAACTTTAGTTACAATTGACTCCATTGATCCTATTTTTGTTGAATTTAGTATGACAGAGCAAGAATACCTTGACTTCATGAAAAATCCAACTGGCGATGATTCCAATGGTCCAAATATTCAATTAAAACTTGCTGATGGCGAAACGTATAATCAACCAGGTTCTATTGTTCAAGCTGCAAAAAGCCTCGACCAGTCTACAGGTAAGCTCGTGTTAAAAGCGTCCTTCCAAAATACTGATCATTTGTTATTGCCAAATATGTTTGCCACAGTAATTTCTCCTGGTCAAAAACTTAAAAATGCTATTCTTGTTCCTAGTCGCGCTATTCTTCAAATCATGGATAAAAACTTTATCTTTGTTGTAAATGCTGATGGTGTAGTAGAACAAAAAAGTGTTGAAGTTGGCGGTACAAGTGGTAGCGATACAATTATTAAAGCCGGTTTAGCACCTGGAGACACAATCATCGTTGATGGCTTAACTAAGGTTAAAAATGGTGCGAAGGTTAATGCTAAATTACTTTCCAAAGAACAATTAAAAGCTACAAAATAGAAGGGGGCTAGATCGTGTCGAAATTCTTTATTAATCGACCTATCTTCGCCATCGTAATAGCCATTGTTATTACCTTGGTAGGTCTCATTTCTATGATGAACCTTCCGATAGCTCGATATCCACAAATTTCTCCACCTACAGTTCGTGTAAACACTGCCTATACAGGTGCAACGGCTCAAGTTGTTAATGATACGGTAGCCAGTGTTATTGAAACACAAATTGTAGGCGTACAAGATATGGACTATATGACATCTAGTAGCTCTAGTAACGGTAGTTACTCTTTGACTGTTCAGTTCAATCAAGGCACAGATGCCGATATGGATACGGTTAATACACAAAACCGTGTACAAGCAGCACTTGCTCAATTACCTGCAGAGGTACAAGCAGTTGGTGTTACAACTACTAAATCTTCTGGTGATATGGCAATGGTATTCTCCTTGAGCTCACCTGATGGTACTTATGATTCTACATTCTTAAAGAACTATGGTACCAACTATATGATGGATGCTATTAAAGCCATTAAGGGTGTAGGTTCTGTACAAGAGTTCGGTTCCGACTATGCTATGCGCATTTGGTTAGATCCAGCGAAGATGCAAAATCTTGGTGTTACCATTTCTGAAGTGACTGCAGCTATTAAGGGACAAAACTTACAGGCTGCGGCAGGTACAGTTGGTCAAAATCCTACTAATGGGGAACAAGCATTCCAATATCCTATCAAAATTGAAGGTCGTCTCGTAACACCTGAACAATTTGGCAATATTGCTATTAAAAGCTCTAATGGTAAGGTATTGCATCTAAAAGATGTTGCTCGCATTCAAATTGGTGCTAAAGGATATGACTTTGTTGCTAAGTCCGCTCATAAAGAGGTAGCAGGTTTTGCTATTTCCTTACAAAATGATGCGAATGCATTAGAAACTATTGCGAATGTTAAGAAGGTACTAGATGAACAATCTAAATCCTTCCCACCAGATATGCAATATAACGTAGTTGTAGATAATACTAAATTCGTAAGTGCATCTATCAATGAGGTAGAGCATACCTTTGTAGAAGCATTACTACTCGTTCTTTTTGTAGTATATGTATTCTTACAATCCTGGCGATCTACAATTATTCCTATGATTGCCGTTCCAGTATCCTTGTTAGGTACATTTGGTGCTTTCGTATTACTTAATTTCTCTATCAATACGTTAACATTATTTGCCATGGTATTGGCTATCGGCCTCGTTGTTGACGATGCTATCGTTGTAGTAGAGGCAGTAGAGTATGAATTAAAATATAATGGCTTATCTCCTAAAGAAGCGGCTATTAAAGCGATGGAAAATGTGCAAGGCCCTGTAATTGGTATCGCCTTTGTATTGGTAGCGGTATTCGTACCAGTTGCCTTCATGGGGGGGATGACAGGTATTCTTTACAAACAGTTTGCTTTAACAATCGCTGTATCTGTTGTTATTTCTGCGATTATAGCCCTTGTATTAACACCAGCACTATGTGCTACGATGTTAAAACCTCACACGCCAAAAGAACGCGAAGACTGGGTACATCGTCAGTTAAACAAATTTAATGCAGGCTTAGAACGTTTCAGCAATTGGTATGGTATCCAATTGGCTCGTTTAAGCCATCGCTTGAGCTTAACTGTTATTGCATTATTAATCTTTGCTGGTGGTACTGGTTTAGTATTCCACTTCTTACCTACATCCTTTGTACCTGCAGAGGATAGCGGTTACTACATGATTGCTGTTAATGAGCCACCTGGTGCTGCATCAGAACGTACTATGGCTACACTTGAAAAAATAGCATCTTTCTTGGAAGGTAAAAATGATCCTGAAAAACCTAAGGATGAACAATTATTCCAAGAGGTATTTACTGTAGCAGGCTTTGACCTCTTAGGTGGCGGTCAAAAATCTAGTGCTGGTGTAATCTTTGCCACAATGTCTGATTGGAAGTATCGTACAACTCAAGCAACATCTATTAATGCAATGGTTGGCCAAACCTTTGGCTTTGCTGCTCAAGGCGTACCAGAAGCAACTGTAGTTGCTTTGAATCCACCATCTATTCCAGGTTTAGGTAATACAGGTGGTTTCAGCATGTATCTTATTAACAAAGCTGGTGACAGCCCACAAGTTATGGCAGAACGTGCTAATGAATTTTTAGCAGAAGCTCGTAAGAGTCCAGCAATTCAATCTATTTATACTACCTTTGATACATCTACACCATCCTTACAATTTGATGTGAATCGTGAAAAAGCGGCTCAAGATGGTGTGGCATTAGCTGATATCTTTACTACATTGCAAGGTTTCTATGGTAGTATTCAAGTCAATGACTTCACTACATATGGTAAAAACTATAAAGTAGTAGTTCAAGCTGAAGACGCTTACCGTCAAAATGCGGATCAGCTTAATATGCTAGCTGTTCGTAATAGCAAGGGCCTTATGGTTCCAGTATCTAACTATATTACGAAGGAACAAACTGGTACACCATCTAGTATTACTCGTTTTGATAATGCAATGGCTGTACAAATCGGTGGTTCTCAAGCAAATGGTTACTCCTCTGGTGATGCGATTAATGCATTGAAAGAGGCGGCAGCTAAAACTTTACCAGCCGGTTATACATATGACTGGGCAGGTCAATCTCGTGAAGAGTTGAAAGCTGGTTCTCAAACCATCATGATTCTTGGTTTAGGTCTAGTATTTGTATTCTTAATCTTGGCTGCCTTGTATGAGTCTTGGAAGGTTCCATTTGCCGTATTGTTCTCTGTACCATCTGGTATGATTGGTGCCGCTTTAGTACCATTCTTGTTGAACTTTACTGGTAGATATTCCTTAGCTAACGATATTTATATGCAGATTGGTCTTTTAACCTTGGTCGGTTTGGCTGCGAAAAATGCAATTTTGATCATCGAATATGCCAAGATTCGTGTTGACGAGCGCGGCATGAACGTTGTTGATGCTGCTATTGAAGCTGCAAAAATTCGTTTACGTCCAATCTTGATGACATCCTTTGCGTTCATCCTTGGTGTATTGCCATTGGCAGTATCTACTGGTGCTGGTTCTGGTGCTCGTACATCCATGGGTATTACTGTAGTAGCAGGGATGACAACAGCCACATTGTTTGGTATCTTTATCATTCCAATGCTGTTTATTATCATTGAAACACTTGGACCTGGTTTGTTTACAAACCGC
>CATWLR010000040.1:0-7186 GCA_958351665.1 Veillonella infantium
GTGAAAGCTAATGCAATCATTTCCAACTTTAAGCCTGATGTAGTTATTGGTACGGGTGGTTATGTTTGTGGTCCTATTCTTATGGCCGCAGCATTGCGCAATATTCCAACGTTGATACAGGAACAAAATGTCATTGCAGGCATTACAAATAAAATTCTAAGCCGTTTTGTTGATGTAGTCGCTATGGGCTACAAGGATGCAGAATCATCTTTTTCAAAGGCAAAACGCGTAGTATATACTGGTAATCCAGTACGTCCTGATGTATTAGTTGATACTAGGGAAGATGGACGTAATTATTTTAATTTAAGTGATGACACGTTCACCGTTCTTATAGCTGGTGGTTCTCGTGGGGCGAGAACTATCAATAATGCTATGATAGATGTACATAAGCATTTTCAAGGAACAGAAGGAATTAAATTAATCCATATTACAGGGGATGGGGAATATCAATCTGTGTTATCTCAGCTTGGTATTACCGATGGTGATGGTTTAGGTAATTCCTCATTGATTTTGCCATATTTACACGATATGCCAAAAGCATTAGCGGCAGCTGATTTAGCAGTCTTTAGGTCTGGTGCTATCGGTCTTGCTGAACTAGCAGTTCGAGGTATTCCGTCTGTATTGGTACCATATCCATATGCAGCGGAAGATCATCAAACCTATAATGCCCGTATTTTTGTTCAAGAAGGGGCAGCGCATATGATTGTTGATCAAATGTTAAGTGCCCATGATTTGATAGGGGAAATTGAAATGTTTATGGCCAATCGTGATTTATTGTCACAAATGGGAGAACGAGCGCTGCAGTTAGGTAAACCTAATGCAGCTCATGATATTGCAAAATTAGCATTATCTATTGCAAAGTAACAAGGAGAGGTTTTATGTTAGACGGTATTCATAAGATTCATCTTATTGGTATAGGTGGGTCTGGCATGCGTGCTATAGCGAATATTTTAATTCAAAAAGGTTATGACGTATCTGGTTCAGATGTAGCTGATTCTGCAGTTATTGAAAAGTTCAGAAATATGGGCGCTACAGTTCATATTGGCCATAATAAAGATTATGTAAAAGGCGTTGATGCTGTAGTTCGTTCTACGGCTATTCGCGAAGATAACCCTGAAATTGTAGCTGCTAAAGAGCAAGGTATTACAATTTTACACCGTTCCGATATTGTAAAAGCTGTGTTAGACGTAACAGATGGCATTGCAGTAGCTGGTGCTCACGGTAAAACTTCTACTACATCCATGATTGGTCAAATTTTAGTAGAAGCAGAAGCTGATCCAACAGTTATTATCGGTGGTGAAGTAGATTATTTAAAAGGTAGTAGTTGCCTTGGTAAAGGCCATTTCTCTGTAGTAGAAGCAGATGAAAGTGATGGGTCTTTTTTGAAACTACGACCACATACTATTGTTATTACTAACATTGAAGATGATCACATGGATCACTACAAAACAATGGATAATTTGTTAAATGCATTTTGTGAGTTTGTCGAAACGTTACCAGAATCTGGCAAAGCAATCGTATGTGGAGATAATGAGAATATTCGTTATGTTATGAGCCGTGTAAATCGTAATTTCATTACATATGGCTTAAGTGATAATAATGACTATGTAGCTAAAAATATTCACTATGTAGACTCTACTTTGGTCTATGATGTATACCATAATGGTGTGAATGTTGAGCGCATTCGCTTACGAGTTCCTGGTGAACATAATGTATTGAATTCGTTGGCTGCCTTTGTTGTTGCTCATGATTGCTGTGGTGTAGAAACGCGCACCATTACTAAAGGTTTAGGTAAGTTTATCGGTGCAAAACGTCGTTTCGAAACAAAAGGTCACGTAGCAGGTGTATGGGTTGTTGATGACTACGCTCATCATCCTACAGAAATTAAAGCAACATTGAAAGCAGCAAAAGAGTTGGAAAAACATCGTGTTATCTGTGTATTCCAGCCACATCGCTTTACTCGCACAAGCTTGTTAAAGGATGAATTTGCTACTGCTTTCACAAGCGCTGATGAAGTATATATGACAGATATCTATAGCTCTGGTGAAGATCCAATCCCCGGTATTGATGGCAATACGATTCCAAATGCTATTAAAGCGGCCACAGGTCAAGATGTAAATTATGTACCATCTGTTGACGATTTGCCTGAGGTATTAGCGAAAGTAGTAAGACCTAATGACCTAGTTATCACTATGGGTGCAGGTTCTATTAATCAATATGGGCCAAAATTATTAGCTATATTGGAGGAAGGCTTATAATGAAAGATAAAAAAATAATCGTATTAATGGGTGGCCCTTCCAAGGAGGCTGAGGTATCTCGTCGTACTGGCGCTGCTATTGCAGAAGCACTTGAAAGCAAAGGTTATAATGCCCACACTTTAGAACTCAATCCGCGCACTGTATTAAAAGATATTGAAGACTTAGGTGGCGAGGTTGTATTTAATGCAATTCATGGTCGTTACGGCGAAGATGGTGCGTTGCAAGGCCTATTAGAAATGGCTGAAATTCCTTACACTGGGTCAGGTATTATGGCTCATGCAGTAGGTATGAATAAAAAAGTAAGTAAAGATGTATTTAAAGGTGCCAATATTCCGACTGCGACATCCGAGTCCTTTAATGGTAATCTTGAATCTGCAGAAGCTATTATTGAACATATTCGTAAGGATTTTACAATTCCAGTAGTTGTGAAGTCTGCTACGCAAGGTTCTAGCATTGGGGTTACTATTGTTCGCGATGAAGCTCAGTTAGAAGAGGCTGTAACGGAAGCTCTAAAATATGACCCTATTCTTGTGGTAGAACAATTTCTTGATGGTCGTGAATTTACAGTATCTGTTTTAGATGGTAAAGCATTGTCTGTTATTGAAATTCGTCCACATTCTGGTGAATATGATTACAAGAGTAAGTACACTGTAGGTGCTACTGAGTATTTAGTGCCAGCGCCTATTAGTGCAGAAATGACTGCTGAAATGCAACGCATTGGGGAACTTGTGTATCGTGAAGTACAAGGCAGTGGGGTAATTCGTGTTGATGTTATGACAGACCATGCTGATAATATGTATGTTCTTGAATACAATACTGTGCCTGGTATGACAGCAACATCTTTAGTACCAAAAGCAGCAAAAGAAATGGGAATTGACTTCCCAACATTATGTGAAAAAATTCTATTAACAGCTAGTATAGGGAAATTTTAAGGGCTAATAGAAGATAAGGAGTTAACTATGGATGATAAGCAAAACCATCCATCCAACTCTGGGGAGATGCAGTCTTCTACACCTGTTCGTGATGAACGGGCTGTATTTAGAAAACGAGTGTTAAAAATCGGTGGTGCAGTTACTCTCGTGTTGGTGGGGTTGTTTACACTACCTATTCCTTTTGGATCCTTAAAAGTTACTGGATCGGATAAGGTAACTGTACAAGATGTAATGGTAGCTGGTGATATTCATGAACCTGTTAATATATTGCAGATTAGTACAGAAAAATTAAAAACTAGATTATCGAAAGATTTACGTGTCGAAGAGGCTCAAATTAGCTATCAGTTGCCGCTGACAATGGTGGTAAATGTAGTAGAACGCAAGGCAGTTGCAGTCGTACCGGCCCAGTTTGGATACTTAACCCTTGATAGTAAGGGACAAGTGATCGCATCTGAGCCAGCTATACAAGACACATCCGTTCCTATGATTTCTGGTGTGAAAGCTGGAAATATACTATTAGGTGATACGGTAGTAGATAAACCGATATTGGCGGCTCTTGAATATTTGAACTCACTCGATGAGGAGACATTCAAGAATATTGCAGAGGTTAATATTGGAGATCCTGATGCGATAATGGCATATACTGTTTCAGGTATACAGATTCGACTGGGGGATGGTAAAGACTTAGCTAAAAAAGCAGAGCTAACTCAGTCGATGTTACAAGATATTAAAAAGACACATGGTAATGTACAGTATATAGATGTTAATGTTTCATCGCCGTACATTAAAACCGATGTGATGCCTGAAGTTAAAAAGCATCAGAATGGAGCACCGACTATAGAAAATTCATCTACTAAGAAGGATGATAAAAAACAAGATAGATAAGGTCATGTTGAATATAAAGGTAGATGATTGTCGTGAGACACGAACGGTGGGCAATTGCCATAGTCAGCTGTATATTAGGGTTCATGGTTGTTACCCAATATAAGATGACTCAAGATAATATAGAAGAAAATATTCGCTTACAACGGACTGGCGATTTGGCGGTACAATTGAGAGAGGCCCAGAGTGAACGTGATGCTTTGTTAAAGCAAATTGAGTCACTAAAAAAATCTGGTGCCAATGGCGGTGGTAAAGCTGATGAACAGCTCATGATGAAAGCGGCTTTAACAAATGTTAAAGGGCCAGGCGTTAGTGTGTTGATTGAAGATAGCTTGAAACCTGTACAAAGTGGGGAAAACCCCAACTTATATGTAATTCATGATGAAGATATTCTAAGAATTGTTAATGAATTACGTGCTGGTGGGGCTGAAGCGATAGCTATTAATGATCAACGCCTAATAGGAACGTCTGAAATACGATGTTCAGGACCGACTATTACTGTAAATGGGAAGGTCTTTGGAGCTCCTTTTACGGTGAAAGCTATTGGAGATCCAAAGACATTAAATTCTGCGCTCACTATGCGCGGTGGTGTAGTAGATTCACTTAAACATTGGGGAATAAAAGTAACTATAAAGCAAGAAGAGGATGTAGCGATTCCTGCTTTCACAGGTACTTTTAGAGAAGAATATATGAAGCCTAATGAGTTAGGAGGTAAAGAATGAATATCTATATCTTTGCCATCATTGGCCTAATTATAGGGGCTACCTTAGGATGGATAGCACCACTTCATATCCCTGCTAGTTATTCGAATTATACTTCTGTAGCTGTTCTAGCAGCTTTAGATGCAGTATTTGGTGGCAGTCGAGCAGCATTGGAAAGAACCTTTGATCTCAGTAACTTTGTCATTGGGTTCTTTTCAAATATGGTATTAGCTGTTATTCTTGTATATGTTGGTGATTTAATAGGCATTAACTTATACTATGTGGCTCTTATTGGATTTGGGTTACGTGTATTTATTAATGTAGGCGCTATACGCAAAATAATTATGACTAAGCGGTTCTAATAAATCCCATTCTATATAGTGGAAAGTTTTCAAATTTTAGTGTAAAATAAATGTAATTGTTATAAGATCGTCAGTATATAAATCGATACATTGGGACGTATATTGATACAATAGATAACGATAAGAGGAGGAAGTTCAATGTCTGATTTTGCAAATATTAAAGTTATCGGTGTTGGTGGCGGCGGTAATAACGCTGTTAACCGCATGGTAGATAGCGATCTTAAAGGTGTTCAATTCTTGTCTGCTAACACAGAAAGCCAAGTGCTTGAATTGTCTAAAGCGGATGTAACAATTCAAATCGGCGAAAAAGTTACTAAAGGCCTTGGTGCTGGTGCTAATCCACAAATCGGTGAAGAAGCAGCTCAAGAAAGCCGTGAAGAAATCATTAAAGCTCTTGAAGGTGCTGATATGGTATTCGTAACTGCTGGTATGGGCGGTGGTACTGGTACTGGTGCTGCTCCAATCGTAGCTGAATGTGCTAAAGAAATTGGTGCATTAACAGTAGGCGTTGTAACTAAACCTTTCGCATTTGAAGGTAAACGTCGTCGTGCACAAGCAGAAAAAGGCATTGAGTTCTTGACTCAAAAAGTTGATACAATTATCGTTATTCCTAATGATAAATTGTTACAAGTTGTAGATAAAAAATGTTCTTTGAGTGATGCATTCCGCACAGCTGATGATGTACTTCGTCAAGGTATCAAAGGCATTTCTGATTTGATTCAAGTTCCTGGTTTAATCAACCTTGACTTTGCAGACGTAAAAACTATCATGACTGAACAAGGTGAAGCTTTGATGGGTATTGGTATTGGCGAAGGTGAAAACCGCGCTGCAGATGCTGCAAAAATGGCTATCAATAGCCCATTGTTGGAAACTTCCATCGATGGTGCTAAAGGCATCTTACTCAACATTTCTGGTAGTGCAAACTTGAGCTTGTTCGAAATCAACGAAGCAGCTGAAATCATTTCTGAAGCAGCAGACCCTGATGCAAATATCATCTTCGGTTCTGTTATCGATGAAAGCTTGGGCGATAAAGTTCAAATTACAGTTGTGGCTACTGGCTTTAATTCTAATGCAAAAAGCGTACCAGAATTCGGTAAAACAACTACTACATCTCGTCCAGCATCCACTACAACAACAACTAACAGCGGTATCCCAGATATCCCTGTATTCATGAAACGCTAATTTATAGAGTGTATAATAAAAACATTCGTAAATAAGTAACTTAGTAAGACATATCTTGAGATATGTGTATAGGAGGTACAAATGAAGAAATTAGTATTATTAACTCTAGCAGCTACAGTTGTGGCAGGTAGTGCATTTGCAGCGGCACCTGTAACAAAAATTAGCGACGGTTCCACTAAAGTACAAGCTGATTATGCATTTAAACAACATGTATCTAAAGGTGGCGGCAATAGCAACGACGGTTTCGGTGTTTCTTTGCAACACGATCTTTCCAATAAAACTGCAGTTCAATATTCTTATGATAAATTGAATGCAAAAAATGGCGACATTAAAGATCATCAATTAGCATTAGTTTATAAAGTGCATCCAAACGTAAATGTATATGGTGCTGGTACTGCAATTCGTACAAATGATACAGAATTAGGTTTCCAAGCTGGTGTTATTGGTCATGTGCCATTGACAGAAAAAGTAAACGGCTTTGCTAAAGCTGGTTGGGGTAACGATATTAAACAAACTTACCAAGTAGGTGCTCAATATGAAGTTCGCCCTGATGTAGACTTGAACGTATACTATGGCTATGATAAATATAGCGTAAACAACAATGATAAAACTGTAAATGGTTTACACGCTGGTGTAGGCTACTCCTTCTAAGGATACTAAAGACCACTCAAATGAGTGGTCTTTTTTTTATAAATACTAGCATATGATTTATAAAAATATTTTGTATAGGATATTGTATATATACTATATACCTTAGCTTTTTTACAATTCAGATTGTAATTAGTATTTTTTCTTATGTATACAATATATTTTTAAATACTCATTGTATAATTAAATTAGTTTAGGTATGATAAATATGTATGAATTCA
>CATWLR010000041.1:0-7173 GCA_958351665.1 Veillonella infantium
GCAAAGCTATCGCTTTTACACCTTCACCCAATTTATTAACCTCATCCATATCCAAATTGCGGATAGATATGAGCATTTGTGGTTCTAGTTTAGAACGATCGTATGCATGATGGCGTGGCGCTACGCCACGAGAGATTTGCAAATAAATATAGCCCTCTTTGATTTCACTTTGCTCGATTAAAATTTCGTGCAATTCTGTTAAATCATCTGGGGTCATTTTTACTGGAATATCCATTTCACGCATAGAGCGATACAAGCGATCTTGATGGTAGGACAATGCGAAGCAACGGCCTTTTACGACACGTACCACTTCATATACAGAGTCACCAAACAAATAACCACGGTCATCAATACTGATAACTTTGGCACCTGGTTCAACGAACTCGCCATTAAAATATGTTAATTCTTGCATAGGAGCACCTCTTTTTCTATATCGTTACTCTATCAAGTAGTAATCATCATGGACTTATTATATCACAATTACTTTCAAATTTTCACACTTTACTTTGTGAAAGATGTAACTTAGATATACAAAAATCCGCTAGGATGCCATAGTTAAAAACTATATCCTAGCGGATTACTACTAATGTCCTAATATAAACTTGCGTAATGGTTTAGGCACATAATTGAGAGCGACTGTAGTCAAATATGACAGTCCTAGCGCCATAGCATACATGGCAAGTACATTGACCACTGTATAGAGGAGATTATATTTAGCCATCACGCCAGAGATGATCAACAACCAGAATGGATGTGCTAAATAAATACCGTAGGACTTATCCCCTATTTCTGACCAAGTAGATTCCATAGTCGCATTCATTGATAAGGTTTGGAATAGGAACAGGCTAAATAGTGTTCCCAGTCCAGTATAGAGGACACCCATTGGACTCATTTGATGAACTGTATAAATTGCTTCAAGCACTGTATAATGCCATACGTCCATGACATAGTAGTAGGATCCAAGCATCAACAATATAGAGCATACCGCACTAATGCCTAATAAGTAACGATAGCGCCACATGTATTCGCATACAGTTTCATAGCGCTCAGCACATATAGCCCCCAACAGGAATATCCACACATAATGGATGACCCAATAGTTAAGTCTCATATCAAAAAGATATTTCAACACAGGGTTATTACTAAGATGTTCTGTTACCCAACGGCTGAGCATGTAAGACGAGACATAATCGATAGCAACTTGGACAATAAATAGTAAGATCATCCAAAATACAGGTCGTTTTAAGATAACTTTCACCATAGCTCGCCACAGCGGCATCATCACGTAGAACCATAAGAGGATAACCATAAAGTATAAATGATACATAGACGTACCAAACAATAGATTTACCGCCAATGGCCCGGGATGTAAATTGCCTAGATTATGTGCCGTCAGCCCCGTATAGAGCAAGTAAAATAAAGACCACGTAATATATGGAAATAGCACCACCTGAATACGGCGGTGCATAAATTCCTTATATGAGAATGGTCCCTCTACAGATGTATGATAAAACAAGCCAAATGCAGAGAGGAAGAAAAATGCCGGCACTCCAAAGCGCGATAGAATTTCTAAGACGCTAATAAGTTCTAAATTTACAAAAGGATTTTGCAATGCATAGGAGCCTACATGAATGCCGATAACACCGAGCATACAGAGGCCACGCATATAAGTAATTTCCGGTAAAAATGCTTTTTTCATAGCCATTCCCTATTCATTATTGACCAGGTACAACGGCAGGTGTCGGCACAATGCGTAGACCTTGAGATGTAGTAGCTGGTTGTTTTACTACTGGAATTACAGATACTGTAGTTACTTCAGTTGCAGTCTTTACTGGTTGGGCTGTCACAGCTTGACCATTAGCCTTAGCTGCTTCTTCAGCCTTAGCCTTAGCTTCTGCCTCAGCTTTAGCTTTTGCCTCTGCTTCACGTTTCAAGCGCAATTCTTTTTCAAGAGGCACTACAGGTTTATCATAGATTGTAATATCTGTTTCGAATAGACGGCCCCAAGGGAATGTAGCTTTTACTGTACGAGGGTCAACTTTAAGGTATTTTTCAGCAAAGTCTTGGATGCGTTCGCCTAAATAACTTTCAAGACGTTCATTCAACTCGCCAGAGTAACGTACATTATCTGTGCGAATAGAGTCTTGCATACGGTAAATATCTTTACGGATATTTGCTTGGTACGCCCAGTTATCTAAGTATTGTTGAGTCAACATCTTACGGTGACCTTCTGGGCTCATAGTTTTGAGCAATACGCCTTGAGCAACGGCATAACCTACCGTATTACTTGCTGTATTCCAACCATTATAGGCACCGATTTTGTATAGCAAATCGCGCTTATACATGGCAGATACCAATGTATTATCAGCGCCATTGTTATAAGCAATATCAGCAACACTAACGTTTACACCAGAATCAACGGCTTGTTGAATACGATCTACAAAAGCATTAGTAGAATTAGAAATCATCGGGAAGTTCTCGAAACTTTCAGATTCACCAGTACTTGTAGTAAGTGGTGTATTCACGGCTAACAACACAGTTGGTTTGCCTTGTGTCACCATAGTGCCACCTACGGCCTCAACGTGTTGAGCAATCGTTTTATCAATTGTTTGGTCTTCGTAACCTGGCAATGTTTTACCGCCACCACCAAGTGGGTAGATTACGGAGAATGTAGGTTTTTCTGTACTTTCATCTGTACGAGAACGAGCCATCAACAAGAGACCAAGTTGGTCGGCACCAGGGAAGCTACCATATTTCTCAGCAGGAATATCCTTAGAGTATTTACTTAAGTAACGACCTTCTAATGCAGATTGAGACAATTGAGATGTATCATCATGACCCAATGCAAAGTAATCGAATACACCACTACGAGTTTCATCGATTAATTCTTTGTTGATTTTCATATTTTTTTGACGGCGGTCAAACCAATCTTGTAGATATTCTACAGGAACAGAGGCTTGCAAGCTCATCAATTTTTGAGTTTCCTCTTGTGTCAAAGAACCGGAGTCCAATTTATCTTGCAATGCAGCGATTTGGAAAATAGTAGGACCGTATTCAGCATAGTAAGCTGGCTCAGTACCACCACCACTAGCACGCGGAGAACGCATGACTGTACCAAAGCCATAGATACGCACATTTTTATTATGAGCTTTTAAGGATTCAATACGTTTCAAACGGCTTTCCAATGTTGAAAGTGGAATATTATGTTTACGAGAGTCTACAAGGCCACCATAGATAAGAGTATCTGTACTCAATACCATCACATCAGCACGGCCTGCATTTTGTTCAACCCAAGCCATAATTTGATCTGCTTGACCTTGATATGTCTTACCAGAAATCAAATTTTGAGGTGGCGTCAATATAGTCATACCTGCTTCACGAGCTGTATCTACAGTATATTGTAAGCTTACAGGGCGATCATCTTGAGGTACGTACAATACGGTTTCCGCATCAATTTTAATAGATGTACCAGTAGCGATGGCTGCAGCCATAAGTGCTACTTTCAACCATTTATTCGTCATAAATCAAATCTCCTTCTGTGTAGCGAGTACTCCCGACTCGCAAAATGAACTGTTATATAATACTCTCTTTTTCTGACACTTTTATGAAATGTTCATATGCTCAATAGTATAATTATATCATTTGACTATTATTTCGCAACTGGCTTGGTTTTTCCTACCTTAGGCAGACTCCAATTGTACTTGATGGCCAGCATACGGATAACGAGTACCACTGTGAAAGCACCATATACGGCCATACTGTCCCAACTCGATGTGACCATAAGATAATAAATGATGCCTCCAATAATACTAGGCAAGGCATATACATCCTCTTTCAAAACAGATGGGATGCGTTGCGCCAACATATCGCGGATAATACCGCCACCAACAGCAGTGATTGTACCGAGCAATACAATAAAGATAGGCAACTCTGGATAGAGTTTAAAACCTGCAGAAGCACCTGTTACGGTAAATGATGCCAACCCTAACGCATCGGCCAACAAGTAACTAGCTCGACTACGAGGCCCCATCGCATGCTTGCGATATCGGCTGTTATAAATCAAAAACACGATAACAGTTACCACTAAAACAACGGTAACATATACTACATTTCGCAATGAATTCGGCGGAAAATAGCCGAGCAACACGTCCCGTACAATACCACCACCAATAGCAGTAGCCAATGCAAGGACAGTCATCCCAAATATATCCATCTTTCGGGCTACTCCAACGAGTGCACCGGATACAGCAAAGGCAATGGTGCCAATCATATCAAACATATACCAAATAATATCCATAATTCCCCCATATAATCTATTCGCATAACTGCGCACACTGTGATAGACTTTATGTAAGATATTATACATGAAGAGGTATGCCAATGACAAAAGACATTACACCTATCGATATTGAAAATATGGATGAACGCACACGGGATGAGTATTTCATGGCTATCGCCATGGAAGAAGCTCGCAAGGCTTATGAACTTGGAGAAATCCCTATTGGTGCCATTCTCGTAAAAGACAATACCATCATCTCACGCCATCATAATCGTCGTGAACTCGATCATGATGCAACTGCTCATGCAGAGGTCCTCGTAATCCGCGAAGCATGCGATGTTCTCAAGCGCTGGCGGTTGACTGGTTGTACCCTGTATGTTACGATAGAGCCGTGTCCGATGTGCGCTGGAGCCATTATTAACAGTCGTATTAATCGTGTTGTATATGGTGCAAGTGATTACAAAGGAGGCGCTGTAGAATCGCTATTCAATGTGCTCTCTCATCCTGGTTTAAATCATGAACCAGAACTAGCATCTGGTGTGCTTGGTGATGAATGCAGCCAAATTATGAAAGACTTCTTTAAAGAGCGCCGTAAAGCACGGAGGAGTACCCAAGAGGCTGAAGGGTCCGCACTCGAAATGCGGTAGGTCGGGCAACCGGCGCGGGGGTTCAAATCCCTCCTCCTCTGCCATTCTTTTAAATGATAATGATAGAGATACAATAGATAAACCTAGATACACATAATACAGATGTTATCTAGGTTTTCTTATATTATTGAGTAAATTTTATGTATCAATCATTCTCTATTATATGGTGGTATTTGCCCCATTTATTGCCCCATGACATTTTACAAAATCATATAATCATCTCTTACACCTTGCTATATTAGTAGGGTGTTTTATTTTACACCAATAAAAATACGCCCAATCATCACACATAAAAGGGCGTATAAAATGCTATGATATATGTTACATAACTCAACATTCAATTTTATTTAGGCATTCGCCTAAAGGCTTGTCAAAAATCATAAAACTTCTTAACATTCCATCGAATGTTTTAAATTTTTCGTAGTTATCTGAATCTATATAATCAGGAACTGGAACTGGATAAATCTCATATGCTCCCTTAGTAAATACGGCATAAAAATCGAATTTATCATCATATGTATATACTTTTCCGCCAGTATTAATCGCCTCCCAAAATTCGTCTTTCGTCATTAAAATACCCCTTTTCTTTTTCTGTTAATGGTTTTATTTAGATTATACATATTATCAAACACATGTTTAATAAATTTTTCTATTAGTAGGATATTTTATTTTACGGCACTTTTCAGCATGCTAGGTAAATATATATCAATATCGCTACAAGTCAAAGCAATTTCTGTAGCTACTTTATTAAGTAATGCGCCAACTAAACTATATATATAACTATTTTTGTAATTATTTGGGTTATAATATAAGAAATACAATTTAAAATAATCTCCTCATAAACTCAAGGGACTACTATCATGAAAAAATATTACCCTTATCTCATTACAGTGAGTCATATGATTAACGACTCCTGTCAAAGTGTGTTGCCTGCCCTCTTACCTCTGTTCATTTATACCTATGGACTGAGTTTAGAGCAAGCAGGTTTTCTCATCTTAGCTAATACAGCATTATCATCATTATTACAGCCTTTACTAGGCTATATTTCAGATAAGATCAATCAACCGAGGCTCATTGCCTTCGGCGTTTTATTATCGGCTTGTAGTACAGGTATGATGGGCTTTGTTACCTCTTATGAAAGCCTCCTCGTTTGTGCCACATTAGCGGGCGTTGGCTCTTCCATCTTCCATCCTGAAGGCGCGAAGATTATGAACCGTCTCGGTGGAGGCAAGAAAGGAAAGGCCATGGGCACCTTTGCCATTGGCGGCAGCTCAGGCTTCGCCTTTGGTCCACTCTTTGCAGGTGCCATTGCTTATACAGTGGGCCCACATGGATTAGCGGCTTTCACCGTAGTAGGTATTATTATATCTACTATATTGTTCGTACTGATGCCTCGCATCGTAGCTCATGCACATACTATCGACCAAGCAGTAGCTACTAAAAATCCAGCAGTGGCGGCAAAACCGCTGAAGAACTACTGGAAATACTTTGGCATCTTGTTCGTTATCATCTTGAGCCAATCAGTAAACTTCCGCGTTATCAATGCGTTTATTCCGATTTTCTGGACTCGCGAGCTCGGTACAAGCCCTGAACAAGGTAGTTTTGCCTTGACTGTATTCTTTAGTATCGGCATCTTCATGACATATATCGGTGGTCTGTTGGGCGACAAATATGGTCCTATCAAGATTATTAGACTATCCCTATTAGTTTGGTTACCTGCTATGTTCCTATTAACAGAGGTGCCAACCTTCTCACCACTCATCATGATGCCTGTAGCCTACTTGCTACTACTCATGATTGGTGCTGCTAAAGCAATTAGCTACAGCCCAGTTATCGTACTAGGCCAAACATATCTAGCCAAAAGTATCGGCTTTGCATCGGGTATAACCCTTGGCGTGAGCCAAACCATTGGTGGCGTCATCGCTCCTGTCGTAGGTAACCTAGCAGATACCTACTCCCTACCTGTTGCTATGATGACTCTTGTTCCATTCTTAATAGTAGGCCTTGGGGCATCATTACTACTTAAAGATCCTAAAAAATTACAATAATTACAATAGAGAAAAGCCCCCTTACGGGGGCTTTTATTTTTAGCTAAATTAGTGTTTTAGCATTTCATTCAAGATAACTACGTCCGTTACTTTCATACCTTGAGCCACAGTACCGATACTGCGGATGGTATCATCAACGGTGTATGCTACAAGGCCATCGCCTTTTTGGTAGTTCTTATTAAGGCGTGCTTGTTTATAT
>CATWLR010000042.1:0-6997 GCA_958351665.1 Veillonella infantium
TTCCCTACACAAAATAAAGGAGAACAAAATAAATACTTTAGTGCATTGTCATTCCTTATTTCTCCTGAAGAATAATAATTAGTATTTTCTAGTACTTACCGAGTGTGTGAGTTAATAAAAGACCTCCTAAGTTGGACTTAGGGGGTCTTTCTAGGTTTTTGAGAGTATATAGATCAGTCTGTTGAGAGTGTAAATTAAGACTGGCTAAGAAAGAAGAGAGAACTTTATGAAATTACAACGTTATGTATCAGCAGTCATGGCTGCTTTAGTGTTAACAGGTTTATCTTATTCTGCTGGGGCTACTGATATTAATGTATCGAGTGATAAAGCAGAAGAATTACTCGGTTTATCCATGGGTTCCCCTAGACAAACGCAACCAGAGGTTAAGCATATTGAAGATACATTAACGGTTAATGTACATGGTAAAAGCTTGACCGATGAAGGGAAAACCAAAAATGTAACAGGTATTTACAATGGATTTGGATCCCAGTTAACGGTAGATAAGGATTTAGTGGTTCGACTTAAAAATGATGCGCCTGCTTCTAAACGTGAATTGGGCCATTATTATATGAGTGCAGTCTATGCTGGTTACGGTGGGAAGGTGCCACGTCTTAGCAAGGATAATCCGGACCGAGATTTTGGGGATACTAATATTCACGTTAAAGGTAATGTAGATATCGATGCCATCGGCTCTGGTTTACAAGTCAATCAACGAGGTCATATCTTTGTTGATGGAGGCGGTAAGATTATCACTCATCCTGTAGAAACATCTGATACCTATTCTGTAGTAGCAGAAGAAGGGGATGTATATGTTAATGCAGGCGCTGATGGCAAACATCCAGGCACTCATGACTTAGTTGCTGTTGGTAATGTGGGCCTTATCAACAAGGATTATGGCCGCGATCCAAACCATAATGAAGAACCGACGAATATAGCACTAGCTTTCACAACACCTAACTCTAGCCTTACTGGTGCTGTTTTGAATGAATATGCTGAAAGCAATAAAAACCCTCATAATTCTGGTGCAGATATTTACCTACAAAACGGAGCTACTTGGAATAATGAGTGGAGTGGCATGGAGCGTCCTACACCTAAAAAAGAACGTCCATCAGGGGATAATGCAGCGTACCTATACAAGGGTAGTAAGGTTCGCAATCTTGTAGGTGGTGTTAACCCAACTGCAGCAGGTAACATTCATCCTATCGATGCGCGGCCTATAACAATTCAGAACTATAGCGGTTATGTGAATGCTATTTATAAATCTGGCGTACCAGCAAGCGAAGCTGGAAAAGGGCAAATCATCGTTGAACATGCGGCGGATAATAGCTATATTACAATGCAAGGCGACCATTCCGGTAATACCATCGATGATGCAAGCTACAAAAAGGATATTCAAGCATTAGCTGAGAAATTACAATACACAGGCAATGATAAGAAACTTAGCACAACAGTTCAAATCAATGAAGGCGTTACTACAGCTGGTGCTGTTGCAGACCTAGGGGCAGATCATTTTGATTCTCAAGGTCATCTCGTTGTAGATGATACAACAAAAGTTGTTCGTGCTAGTGAATCATCACTCGTAGGTGGCACAAAATCTGCCCTTACTTCAACAGTTATGGCATGGAAAAATAATACTAATGATTTACAACGTCGTTTAGGTGACCTTCGTCTAGCTAATACAGATAAAGGAATATGGGCTAAATATATAGGTGGTAAATCTAAGATTACAGATGGTGCTGATGCACATATGACATACAATGGCGTACAAATCGGGTATGATCATAAAGCCTCCAATGGCTGGATTTTCGGCGGTGCCCTAGATTACAGTACCTCTAGTAACTCTTATGCCAACGGCAGTGGCGATGGTAAGCTTGGCGGTATAGCCTTATATGGTACAAAGCACCATGATGATGGTCGTTATATAGATATCATCGCTCGTGGTAATAGATTATCCAACGACTATAGCCTTAACTCCATTAGTGGCCAACGTTTGAATGGTAACTACCATACATTTGGTACATCCTTAAGTGCTGAATATGGCAAACGTATTAAAAAACAAAATGGTTTCTATATCGACCCTAGTGTAGAATTTATTCTAGGTCGTTTAAATGGTGTATCCTATGATGCAACTATTGCAGGCGGTGGATCCATGCATGTGAAATCTGATGCGGTCAACTCTGCCGTAGGTAGACTTGGCATTGGTATTGGTAAAGTAACAGAAAAATCTAATATCTTTGCAAAACTAGCACTAGCTCATGAATTCTCTGGTAAGGTAAATACTACATATTCTGCACCAGGTAACCCAACAGTACAAACAACTGTAGATTTAAAGGATACATGGCTTGATGCGGAAATCGGAGGCTCTTGGAGCCTTCGTCCTAGCACATATCTATATGGTACATTCACTAAAAACTTTGGTGCTACCATAGATAATACATGGCGTATCGATGCAGGAGTACGACATAACTTTTAATTAAATATATGAAAACTCTGTAGTAGCTTGAATTGAGTTGCTACAGAGTTTTTTTGTAAAAGTGTTTATGTGAATTATTCTATAGCGGCAAATAGACAATATTAACTGGCTTGTTGTGATGGGCAGACTTTAACAATTTGGCATATCTATGTTAGTATATAAAGGCTAGTTAATATGTAACTTCTTAAGTAAGAGTTAGGAGGATATAATATGAAAGTTCTAATCGTAAATGGTAGTAGCCATGTAAATGGCACAACAATGCAAGCTATACAAGAGGTACAAAAGGTATTTAGTGAAGCCAATGTAGATACAGAGGTCATTCAGCTAGGCAATAAACCTATTCGTGATTGTATTCAATGTGGTTATTGTTCTGAGCATGGCGATTGTGTATTTAAGGATGATGATGTAAATGCCTTCGTAGAAAAAGCGAAAGATGCAGATGGTTTTATCTTTGCAACACCTGTATACTATGCACATCCAAGTGGGCGTATTTTATCCTTTTTAGATCGCGTATTTTTCAGTGCGGAAAGTGTAAAACCGAATCCATTTGCCTTTAAACCGGGTGCGTCTATTGCCGTAGCTCGTCGCGGTGGTACAACTGCATCCTTTGATGTACTCAATAAGTATTTTGGTATTTCTCAAATGCCAATTGCAGGCTCTACGTATTGGAATATTAGCCATGGTCTAGTGGCAGAAGATGCGAAGCAAGATGAAGAAGGTATGCAAACCATGCGTAACTTGGCAAGAAATATGGTTTGGATGATGCGTAGCTTTGCTGTAGCTAAGGAGCAAGGGGTACCATATCCAGATACCGATAAAGAGAAAAAAGTGTCTACGAACTTTGTACGTTAATAACTCATCGATTGTTGAGTTACTAGAGGAGTTATGATGGTTAAGGTTTTATTTATTTGTCATGGTAATATTTGTCGTTCAACAATGGCAGAATTTTATATGAGACATATCGTTGAGCAGGCTGGATTAAGCGATTTTATATATGTTGAATCTGCCGCTACATCTCGTGAGGAGATAGGGAACGATACCCATTATGGGACTAAAAAGAAATTAGATGAAATGGGTATTCCTTATACACGTCGTAAGGCTCGTCAAGTGACCGTTGATGACTATCATAATTTTGATTACCTCATTATCATGGATGAAAATAATGGACGTAATTTAAAACGTATCATTGGCGATGATGTAGACTCTAAGGTGTACAAGGCCATGTCTTTTGTTGGTGAAAGCCGTGATGTAAAGGATCCTTGGTATACGGGAAATTTTGATGAAACCTATGACGATGTAAGTTGTAGTTGTGACGCTCTATTAGAATTAATTAAAGAAAAAATATAAATATATAGACCTTACTATTAGACGGTGTAGCAGCAGTGCTTGAGTTTAACTATAGTTATTTCGAACCTAAACTGACTTAAAGTAAGGTCTTTTCTATATGTAGACTAAGTCCATTTATACTTTATACTATCGAACCATAGCGTAATATGATATAATTTTTAGGTATTCATGCGCCTATAGCTCAGGGGATAGAGCGCCGGTCTCCGGAACCGGGTGCGCAGGTTCGAATCCTGCTAGGCGCACCAAATAAAAGGCTTCTCGAAATTTCGAGAAGCCTTTTTATGTGTCTTTATTCTTTAGGTTGATGTATAGTTCAGAAAATTATATGTTAGCATCTATATTTAGTACAACGAATTCCTCGTGCTTGAAATTCATTCATCAGTAAGTCTATTGCTTTATCAATGATTTCTTCATTAGTTATATATACCATCTTTTTATAATAGACAGTACCATCAAATTCTATCCAACGACTTGTTTTACCATTTAGTTTGCAAATTTGCATTCTGCCGGCCCAGCTGCCCATACTACGGAATTGTTTTCCTTTAGAAAAACGTACTTCACGAATATCGCTTATTTTAAAGTTTTTTTTAATTAAGCCAATGCCTATAGAGACTTGATCATCCTTAAAGTAAAGAAGTTTATAACGTTCTTCCGGAGGCATAGATCTAATGATAGATAAGTTATAAGTAGCAAAAACTACAGCAATAGCAATCAATAGAAACATAAGGATTATCATATATTTTCCCATACTTTCAAAGCCTCCTTTTCTTTATTATAATAAATATAAATAATATATGAAACAGCTATATTAAATCTAGTAATAGGAGAGAAACGAATGGAAATACATGCACGAACTATTCTACCTCTTTTGGCTGTTATGTTGATTCCCACCATTGCCGTGTTTTTCGGCATTAAAAAGCCTTTACTCAAGAGGGAAACAAGAAAATTATTAGAGAAGAAATTAGGATCTACGTGAAGCTTTCATTACTGGCTCTGAACAGATACGAAGTAATGAGCATATTGTTGATATAAATGATTTAGAAAACTTCCACTCCAATGAGTGGAGGTTTTTTATATGGTGATATATAGGGGGTATGGTACAGCTAAGAGCTCTATATAGAATTTTATATTTGATAGTATTGAAATAACGTGTAAATGTGATTTGAGTAACACATTTTATTTTGAGAATGATGTACAATAAGATTGTCCTTGTGAAAATCTGAACATCCTAGGTGGAACACTAGGTATATAGGACGTGATGAATAACATATAAATTATCTAATTAAGATTAATAAAGTACTAAATTGTATCATTGAATAGTTTTGATGTAGTGATACAGAGGAGATAGAATGACAAATAGAATACAAGAACTCACCGTCGACGAAACTTGGCGTAATGAGCAAGATGCGTGGAATAATCGATCTAATTACTTTGTAGAAATGCATAACCGAGATGACCGCAAGGCGCAGGTTACAGAGTTTTTATCCTTCCTAAAGGATGAAAATCTTTTGCCCCCTAAAGGCGGTTGTACCCTTGATATTGGCTGTGGTGTATGTGACTATGCATTAGGCTTAGCTCGTGAAGGCTATAAGGCAACCGGTATAGATTTATCTGATGGTATGATTCGTGGTGCTAAACAATTAGCAGAGGCAGAAGGTTTAGATCTTAGCTTGTATATTGCACCGTGGTCTGATGAAACTCGCCGTGAACTAAAATGGGATAAAACCTTTGATTTAACATATAGTATTTTTTGCCCTATCATGTTTGATGTAGAAAACATTCGCGCCATGCATGAATCAAGTAAGGACAAATGCTTGTGGATTGCTTTTAGTGAACGCAGCGATGAAACGGTGGATATGTTATCTGAACATTTCTTTGGTCGCGATTCCTTCCCATGGGATGGCAAGATGAAAGCATGTTTAGATGTTATTCATGAAATAGGGCATAATGTAAAAGTAACCTATAAGACAGTGCCTGAAACAGAGGTTATGAGCCTTGATAAAGCGGTTAATTACTTTGCTATGCGACTTCATAATAATACATGGGGCGATAGGGAAGATATGAAAGTAGAAATTAGAAATCTCATTGAACCATTAGCCATTAATGGAGAAATTCATAATAAAACGGTTGATAAAGTGGCGTGGGTATCATGGTCTGTGAAATAGGAGGGTAGTATGACAGTTGATGAAAAACGCAATTTAGAACTAAAAACTATGTACCAAATTATTGGCATCTATTGTCATAATAAGCACCATACTCCTAAGGGGCAGCTATGTGAGGATTGCGAGCAGGTTTGGGAATATGCGGAGCATCGTATTGATGCATGCCCTCATATGGAAAGTAAAACATTCTGTAGTGTATGTAAAACCCATTGCTATGCACCTAATTATCGTGAAAAAATCCGTGAAATAATGCGTTATGGTGGGCCAAGGATGTTACTGGTATCACCGATCCAAGTCATTAGACATATGTATCTTGAATGGAAAGACAAAAGAGGGACTCCATAGAGTCCTTCTTTTATATGTACAGCTTTATATACCATTAACGATATGAAAATATAAATAGTTATATACGTGTATAATCATATACTTATATTAAACAAAATCTAATGAAATTAACTTTTTGTATAAATTGATTTTCTATTTGCTAATTCATCATAGATTTTTAATGCAATAAAACAATGAATCATTAGTAATAAGTAGTAATCATTTAATTGACTAATCTCATTTTGGGATTGAGAACCATGAATATATTTATTTCGTAAATCATAACCATTAGGAAATTGTTTTTTATTTAAAATGAAATTTAAATAATCAACCTCAGATGTTGAAAATAAACTATTCGTATATTTGCACTCTATATTAAGCTTATTAAGTTGTTTTTGATAAGCTTTATTACAAATACAGGAATTTTCATAAAAGTCTTTCAATACTTCGATATTATTTTTTTTAGCTATAATTTGATTTTGCTGATTTAACATTATTAGCTGTTGTTGTTGTAGTTTTTTTATTAGCTTTTTTTGTGATTCATCGAAATCATTTAAGAATAAATCTATAGTGGGATTAATGATTTCTGATATAAATGTTTTATTCGTATCTAATAATTTTGTAATTAGATTTAAATGACTTTGATCTGAGAAGAGTAGATTCATAGAACTGATATATTCTGTATCTACTA
>CATWLR010000043.1:0-6991 GCA_958351665.1 Veillonella infantium
AAAAAAGATACAGATGTAATCGGTTGTATACCAATCGATTCCATCTTCTCCCCAATTCTTCGTGCCAAATACGAAGTGAGTGATGTTCGTGTAGGCAATGAAATGGACTTTGACAAACTTACATTAGAAGTTTGGACTGATGGTTCCATTACTGCTGCTGATGCAGTAGCAAAATCTGCTGCCATTATGATTGGTTATTTAGGGAACTTCACTAAATTAGCGCACTCTGCAGATGTTGTAGATGTAAACACAGGTGAAGGCGGTATCGTTGTTGATCCAGTAGGTTCCGATAATGAAGAACCAGCTGTAGATGACGGCCCAGCAAAGATTTCCATCGATGAGTTGGAACTCTCTGTTCGTGCATATAACTGCTTGAAACGTGCTGGCATTAATACAATTGCAGATTTGCTAGACAAAACCATTGATGACTTAGGAAAAGTTCGCAATTTAGGCAAAAAATCCATCGATGAAATTGAGGAAAAACTCAACAATCATCCAGGTGGTTTTCAACTTAAACAAAAAGGCGAATAAGGAGGAAGACGAATGTACAGAAAATTAGGCCGCGACAGCTCCGCTCGTAAAGCGTTGTTCCGTAGCATGTTAACATCTTTCTTCCAATATGAGCGTATTGAAACTACAGAAGCTAAAGCGAAAGAACTTCGCTCTTTAGCTGATCAAATGGTAACTTTGGCTAAACGTGGTGATCTTCATGCACGTCGCCAAGTTCTTGCATACCTCATGGATGAAAGCGTAGTAAAAAAATTGTTTGATACAATTGCTCCAAAATATGCAGACCGTCAAGGTGGTTACACTCGTGTAATCAAAACTGGTCTTCGCAAAGGTGACGCTGCACCTTTGGCTATTATCGAGTTAGTTTAATCAAACTCATACGGTGTTGTAACTTATGTTGCAGCACCGTTTTTTTATTGTCAATTTTATGGTACAATCGATTAGTATAATATCGTAATATGTTAGCAGTTATCGTAAAGAATGAATAAATATTGTTAACCTTTTCACATAAATCTATGGCAATCATTAATGCTTAATCTATACAGTGGATTACATTAATTTGTTGTTGTTAATAGGTCAATACTGTTATATACAATTTAAAGGTTATACTTTCACAAAGACGAAATTGACTAGAAAGATATGAGGTTATCCATGAATGAAAAAGACATTATGATTGACGTCAATCATATGAGTCATATTTATAGTGATGAAAATGGCAATGATGTACATGCACTAAATGATGTGAGTTTATCCATCAAGCGTGGTGAGTTTGTTTGTATTATCGGTACTAATGGTAGTGGTAAAAGTACACTAGCCAAGCATTTCAACGTGTTATTACAACCTAGTGAAGGGTATATCAATGTATGTGGCTATGATACGCGTGATGAAGAACATATTTGGGATATACGCCAACATGTAGGTATGGTGTTCCAAAATCCGGATAACCAAATTGTGGCAGCTGTCGTAGAAGAAGATGTTGCCTTTGGTCCAGAAAATCTTGGAATCCCTAGTGCTGAAATTAGAAAACGTGTCGATGCAGCATTAGAGGCTGTTAATATGACTGAATATAGAGAACATGGTCCTCATTTGTTGTCTGGTGGTCAAAAGCAACGTATCGCTATTGCTGGCGTACTTGCTATGAAACCGGATTGTATCGTTCTTGACGAACCAACGGCTATGCTCGATCCAAAAGGTCGTCGTGAGGTATTAGAGACAGTTCATAAACTCAATAAAGAAGAAGGGATCACTATCGTGTACATTACACACTTTATGGAGGAAGCTGTCACAGCTGATCGTGTAGTAGTTATGAAAAATGGTGTGAAATTACATGATGGCACTCCTCGTGAAATCTTTAGTCATGTAGATACCTTAAAAGGCCTTGGCCTCGATGTTCCTGTGGCGTCTGAAATTGCTTTTAAATTAAATGAAAAAGGTTATGAGATCGGTAAAAGTATCATCAATAATGAAGAATTAGTAGTAGGGCTTAAACATTCTAAATTAGCTGACCAACTACTAGGTAATCATAATGTAGGGGCCAAAACTATTAGTTCTCCTACCAATGAAGATGTAAATCCAGTAAGAGGGGAGGGCACACACTAATGGCAATTGTATTAGATAATATTACTTATACCTATGGTGTAGGTACTCCATTTGAAAAGACAGCCCTTCACGGTGTATCTCTTACTGTTGAAAACGGTGAGTTTTTAGGCATCATTGGTCATACCGGCTCTGGTAAATCTACCTTTGTGCAACATTTAAATGGCTTATTACACCCTACAACAGGAACGGTTACTGTTAATGGTGTAGATATTAGTGCTTCTACAGAGGAAGCTAAAAAGATGCGCCATAAGGTAGGCATGGTTTTTCAATATCCAGAACATCAGTTATTTGAAGAAACTATTGCCGAAGATATTGCCTTTGGCCCTAAAAACTTAGGCCTCAGTGCTGATGAAGTAGATGAACGGGTACGGGAGGCAATGAAATTTGTAGGTCTTGATTACAACACCTACGCGGAGCGCTCTCCATTTCACCTATCTGGTGGACAAATGCGCCGTGTTGCCATCGCTGGTGTAGTGGCTATGGATCCAGACTTTTTAGTTCTTGATGAGCCATCTGCAGGCCTTGACCCATTTGGTCGTGAAGAAATCTTTGAAGAAATCATTCGACTTCATAAAGAAAAGGGCATTACTGTAATCCTTGTATCACATAACATGGAGGATATTTCTCGCATGGCATCTCGCCTCGTGGTACTCGATAAAGGTCGTATCGTTCTCGATGGACAACCGATGGATATCTTTAATCATCACCGCGATGCATTGCAAGCTGTTGGCGTAGATGTACCGCCCGTGTCTGTAACCATGGAATATTTGCGTGAACAAGGATTAGATGTATCTAATCGTGTATTATCCGTGGATGATACAGTACAAGCCATTCTAGAAGGAGGTAGTCATGTTAAATAACATTACTATTGGGCAATACTTCCCAGGAAACTCCTTCTTGCATCGCATGGATCCTCGTGCCAAGATTATTGCCACAACTATCTTTGTGGTAGCTATTTTCCTAGCAAATTCTCCTCTTGCGTATGGCTTGGTAGGGGCATTTACCATCTTTGCTATGTTGTTATCAAGATTGCCATTACGCTTGATGTGGTCAGCTATTAAACCACTTTGGATTATCATTGTATTTACTATGGGTATTCATATCTTTACGACCCCAGGTAATTCACTTTTCCAATGGGGCATTATCAATATTACAGATCAAGGCTTAGCTATGGGTCTACAAATGGCGGCACGATTAATCTTTTTAATCTTGTTCTCCTCCCTATTGACCTATACGACATCACCAATTCGTTTGACCGATGGTATTGAGCATTTGCTAAACCCATTCCGTTGTATTGGTGTACCTGCTCATGAATTGGCTATGATGATGACCATTGCATTGCGTTTCATTCCTACTTTATTGGATGAAACAGATCGGATTATGAAAGCTCAATCTGCTCGTGGTGCAGACTTTGTAACAGGGTCTATCATTCAACGGGCAAAAAATATGGTACCTTTATTGGTTCCTTTATTCATCAGTGCATTTAGACGTGCTGATGAACTGGCTATTGCTATGGAAGCGCGTTGCTATCGAGGTGGCGTAAACCGTACGCGTATGAAGGAACTACAAGTTACTTATGTTGATTATATTGGCGTCGGTGCTGTCATTTTGATTACCATTGTACTCATTGCATTGTGGTGGTTAGGTCTATGAGAAATATACGAATCATAGTTGCTTATGATGGCACCGATTTGGCAGGCTATCAGAAGCAACCTGATGATAAGGGCTTAACGGTACAAGGTTGCTTAGAATATGGATTGTCCAAAATTTGTAATGAACCTATACAAATCTATGGCGCTTCTAGAACAGATGCAGGGGTACATGCAAAGTTTCAAGTATGTACATTCCAAACATCTGGCTCTATACCAGCAGAAAATATCCCTCGTGCTATGATTGCACATATCCCAAAGGATATCGTTGTTCTTGAAGCCGTGGAAATTCCACTCGATTGGAAGCCTCGATGGAATATATATGGTAAAGAATATGTATATACCATTCATAATCAGCTCATTGCCAATCCTTTGACAAAACGATACCATTGGCATGTTAAGAAGCCTCTTAATATCGACCTCATGCAAGCTGCCGGCAATGAATTATTAGGCACCCATGACTTTACAACCTTAAAGGGGACGAATTCAACGCCTGCTGATCCGGTAAAAACAATTATAGGAATTCATGTAGAGGCAGAAGGCTCTCATGTTACCATTTCTGTAGTAGGAGATGGGTTCTTATACCATATGGTTCGCAATATTGCAGGGCTCCTCGTCGATGTAGGCCTTGGAAGACGCAAGGTGGAGGATATTAAGGGATATTTAGCCGCCAAAGATCGTCGTGTTATAGGTAAAACGGCGCCAGCCCAAGGGTTATGTTTAGAGGAGATTTTCTTTACGGAAGAACGTCAGCAAGAGGTGTTACAGAATAAATATTCTATATAATTTTGTATAGACTGCATTCTCCTAGAATTTATTTAAAACGATAACTATTAATACTAAAAGGATACTACTTAGCATGTAGTATCCTTTTTTCTTATAATTTTTAGTTATAATGCCTTAATTTATACCTATTATTATGTGAAATGATACATTGTAAACCCAATATATACATGATACAATGACGATATGGACAGGTTCGTACTATAAAACATTAACATAGTAAGGTAGACTCTTGTCAGCAGTGTAATTTTTATCCTAAGGAGGGTGAATCTCTTGCAAAAACGTAAAGATTTTATCTGGAAAATGGGCGGCCAACAAGGTGAAGGTATCGAGAGTTGTGGCGAAATTATGGCGACAATCCTCGCTAAAGAAGGTTATTCCTTGTATAGCCAACGTTTATTTGCATCTCGTATCAAAGGTGGTCATACAACATTCGCATTGCGCGTTGCATTAGAACAAGTTATGTCCATTGGTGAAGGCGTAGACTTCTTGCTTTCTCTTGATCAAGAAACAGTTGATATGCATGGTTCTGAAGTTCGTGAGGGCGGTTACATCATCTGTGACAGCAAAGTAAATCCTGACTTCTCTAAATTTGAAGGTACAAAGGTTAATTGCTTGTCCTTGCCAATCTCTGAAACTGCAATGAAACAAGGTTCCTTGTTGATGCGTAATATCGTAGCACTTGGTATGTCTGTAGCACTTCTTGGTTTTGATACTAAGATGTTTAAAGATGCGATTGCTGCTAAATTTGCGAAAAAATCCCAAGAAATCGTGGATAAAAACTTAGCTGCCTTTGACGATGGTCATAGCCTTGTAATGGAAAAATTGGGCGATGTGGAAATCGATACATTGCCAGCTCCTGGTAAGAAAGATCAAATGTTCTTATTAGGTAATGAAGCATGTGCTTTAGGTGCTATTGCTGCGGGTTCCCGTTTCATGGCATCTTATCCTATTACTCCAGCATCTGAAGTAATGGAATATATGATTAAAAATATGGATAAATTGGGTGCTACTATCGTTCAAACAGAGGACGAAATCGCAGCATGCATGACAGCTATGGGTGGCGTATACGCAGGTGTTCGTGGCTTCACATGTACTTCTGGCCCTGGTCTTTCCTTGATGGCTGAATCCTTGTCCATGGCTTCTATGGCTGAATTGCCAATGGTTGTTATCGACGTTCAACGTTCTGGTCCATCCACTGGTATGGCTACAAAAGTTGAGCAATCCGATATTGATGCGGCTTGCTACAATGCACATGGCGACTACTCTGGTATCGTAATTTCTCCAACATCTATCGAAGAATGCTTCTACGAAATTCAAAAAGCTTTCAACTTGGCAGAAATGTACCAATGTCCAGTTATCTTCATGCCTGACTTACAACAAGGCTTGAATAAACAGTCCGTTCCTTCCTTCGACTTGAACCGTGTACCTATTAACCGCGGCAAAATGATGAAAGAAGCTGACCTTCCTGCATTGGAACAACCTAACTACTTCAAACGCTTTGAATTGACTGAAGATGGTATTTCTCCTCGTACAATTCCTGGTATGAAAAATGGTCTATTCCTTTCCACTGGTTTAGAACATAATGAAGAAGGTAAACCAGCAGAAGCGCCTACAATGCACGTAGCGCAAACTGATAAACGTTTCCGCAAATTGGAAACTGTAGCTGACAACTATGAACCATTCTTGAATAACGCTAAATACGACGAAGCAGATGTACTCGTTGTAGGTATGGCTTCTAGCCGTGGCGCTATCGAAGAAGCCGTTGCTGAATTTGATCAAGAAGGCGTTAAAGTTAACCACTTGCAATTGCGCTTGATTAAACCATTCCCAGCAAAACAATTACAACCATTTATGGATGCTGCGAAAAAAGTGGTTATCGTTGAGCACAATGCAACAGGTCAATTGACTAACTTATTTAAAATCAACATGCATAAGAAATCTAAAATTTCCAGCTGCTTGAAATACGATGGTAATCCATTCACAAAAAGTTATGTGAAAAATGCGATTAAGGAGGTCCTATAATATGACAACAGCTAAAGATTACAGAAACGATATTCGTCCTAACTGGTGTCCAGGCTGTGGCCATTATGGGGTTCAAGCAGCGATTACTGACGCTGTAGTAGCGAAAAATATTCCACCAGAAAAATTGGCAGTAATTTCCGGTATCGGTTGCTCTAGCCGTATCGGTGGTTATTTCTACGCATACGGCGCTCATACAACTCATGGTCGTGCGCTTCCTTACGCACAAGGCGTTAAACTTGCTAACCAAGACTTAGAAGTTATCGCTTGCTCTGGTGATGGTGATGCGTTCGCTATCGGTATGGGTCACACTATCCATGCTTTCAAACGTAATGTAAATATGACATACGTTGTAATGGATAACCATGTATATGGTTTGACTAAAGGTCAAGCATCCCCTCGTTCCGATATCGGTTTTGTTACAAAAA
>CATWLR010000044.1:0-6971 GCA_958351665.1 Veillonella infantium
TGTATCTGTTGATTTAGAACTTTTTGGTTATATGATCGTAGATACTATCTCATCTAACACCTCAACAACCTTTTCATCTAATTTGGGTTTCTCTGTTTCATCAGCTACCTTAGCCGGCTTATCTGTAAAATCATCATTAAAGGATTCTACTAAACCTTCTGCAGGTCGAGGAATTACTTTGTGAGCTACATACAAGTTCATACCTTTTGTAATCGCTACACCTGTTTGAACAGCTGCTTCAACAGCTGCCACATCACCAGCAACCTTTACGGTCATCCAGCCAAGTCCTCTCGCCTTTTCTATTCCTATGAGCCGTACATTTGCAGCTTTAACCATTGCATCTGATGCGGTGATAGCCCCCAGCAAACCAGCTACTTCTAGTAACCCTAGTGAATCTTTCACCATGCCACCTCCCGACATTTATTCCTTTGCTGATTCGCACCTAGGATTCATGCATTCCTATAATGTTAGCTACGTTGCATATCTACTAACATTTGACGAATCAAATCTTTTAACTCTGGTTCTTGAGTCAAAATATCATTCATTAGATGATGTAAGCATTACCTTTGTTTTTAGGTCTTTCTCCCATAGTTTCTAGTAACGCTAACCCCACATCACGTGCTGCTTTTACAGCTTGTTTAACAGCGCCAGAGTCACCAGAAATTAGTAAAACAACTTCATTTGACATATCTGAGCTAGATGGAGACTGATAATCTACCACATCTACATTAGCTGATTTAACTGCTGTATCTGCCATAACTACACCTATTGCTGCTGGGGCACCTACTAATAACCCAAAGGCTTTACCTTCTGGTGTCCCAAAAGCAGTGACTAAGGCTTCTCCTGCACGCGCTGTATATTGGACCTCCACATGGCCTGCGTCATTCATATATACTTCGCCAAAGGTCCGTTCTAATTCACGTAATGCTACTTCCACAGAACGTCTTACATCGGATACGTCATCGCCACCAAATATGATAAGGGAACCAGAACCAGCGCCGCCCTTCATATCACGGGCCAGTTCAATGCTAACAATCTCTGTATTCGTTGCTTTTACAGCTTCATCAGCGGCCATAATTTGCGGCCCTGCACCTGTACGTGAACCTAAGATACCGATGGATCGATATGACTTAGTGAGCTTCATAGCTTCCAATACTTGACTATCAACATTGGCAATTACGAGACCAATTGTATCGCCTGTTGTAGTGCTACCTACGTGTTCAGTAATCATAGAAGTTTGTAGTTGACTTACAGCAGGTGAACTTACAGGTGCCGAAGCACATGATGCATTACTAGTCGCGCCTGAAGTTTTGCTTAAATCAGCACTATCGATACGCATCAATACGCGCTTTAAAATCTCGTCTACCAGACTTTTAGTATCGGCCATAATTATTCACCCTTTGTTGGTAAAATACCTTCTACATCTTTATGTGGTCTTGGAATTACATGAGTAGAGATAACAATGCCTACCCGTTCTGCAGCAGCTGCACCTGCGTCTACAGCAGCTTTTACAGCACCTACATCACCACGAACCATAACAGTAACGAGACCAGAGCCAATTTTTTCATTGCCTACGAGTTCCACATTAGCTGCTTTAAGCATTGCATCAGCTGCTTCAATAGCGCCTACTAGGCCCTTAGTTTCCACCATACCTAATGCTTCTTGTGTCATCTGTTTTCTCTCCTTTTACAAAACATAGAATAAAGATTACAAATTTATTTTTCTAATAGTTCCACCATGGTACCTATATTCATAAAGGCAAAGTGCGCTGTTTTAAGTAGTTGTACCATGAGTACAGCACCAGTACCTTCACCTAACGCCATTTGTCCATGGATTGGAACTTCATCAAGACGAATATTTGCATAAGCCAATGCTGCGGCCATCCCTACCTCGCGAGAATAATGAGATGGAATACCGTATAATGGAGCGTCTCCATTCATTTGAGTAGCACAAGCCATGGCAACTGCTGTAATATATCCATCGATTACAAATGGGATATGTAAGTCTGTACAAGCTACCATAGCACCTGTAATAGCGGCTATATCAAAGCCACCTACACGGCTAATTACCTCTTTAGGACTATTTAAGTGTCCCTTATGATGAGATAATGCAGTACGTACAAACTCTCGTTTTTGATTCATGTACGCCTCTTCATCAGGGCCAGATCCAGGACCTACAGTTATCCGTGGGTCTAGTTTTGTAAGACCACTCAGGACAGCTGCTGAAGTAGTCGTATTACCAACACCCATTTCGCCAAAGGAAAATAGATTGATACCCGATTCTGCATAGTAAACAACTCGGTTATATCCAGCTTGATATGCTAGGTCAAACTCTTCAGCACTCATAGCGGCACCATCTAATATATTCTTTGTGCCTTGAGCTACCTTTCGATTTATCCCAATACCTTGTGGGCACGCAATGCCTACATCTACCACTTCATAAGGAATATGGTTAAAGATACAGTAATTAGCAACTGCACTTTTACCATCAATCATATTCTGAGACTGTTTACGAGTAATCTCATAGTTATAACCGATTAGGCCATCTACGGAAATACCATTATCTGCAGAAAAGATAATATGCTGAGCCTGAATCTCAGGTTTCATATCTTGCCAAGCGAGACACATTTTTTTGAAATATCGTTCCCATAGACCCAAGCTTTTTGGAATGATCGCCTTATTTAAAATAAATTGATTAAGTTGTTCTTCAAACACTTTGTCCATGGAAAAACCTTCTTTCAACTAACCGTATATGTAGTTACATAATTGTTTTAACGACTCTTCGTCGTGAACTGATATTTCAAAAATCTTAGTGGCTCCCGCTAGTTTAAGATTGCGCCGAGGCGCCTCAATATCTTTACCCGTATCCACCTTTGATACAACCCCTATAACCTCACGATTTAAGGAGTTCCCAAAGTTTGGTGGGAATATGGTTGTTTCATCACCTGCAGGAATCATGAAAATCACTATGTCCGCATCATAGGCGTGCAAGATGATGCCTCGATAGTAATTAGGATTCTCCATATATTCTCCAGGGGTATCGATGAAGTTTCCCACTCTCGTTATGGCTTGTGTCTTATGATACGTAGCCGAGCCATGAGTAATCGTATCTGCTAATGTAGTCTTACCACAACCGCTACGACCTACTAGAAGGATGCGTTTTTCTTTCTTTTCGGTGCTCATAATTACCCTTTCATTAGGATCTTGTTAAATCCGTTGGAAAGAATCCTAATATGCGTTGCAGACCTTCAATTACGCTGCGCAAAGCAGATTCAACAGCAGATACATCACCAGTTATGAGAAGTGCCCCCGAAAATCTATCGATGAAACCGATTTCGATATCACCAGATTTACTTGCAATATCGGCTGCAATAATGGTCCCTTCGCCAGGTGTTATGGTAAGAATTCCAATGGCATTGCGCCCTTTTTCCTCAAGCCCCATTTTTCTAAATAGATCTGGCTTAGGATTGGCAATAACATGGGCTATCGTAACCTGCTTTCCAGGTACAAACTCTTGTATGATGCGCTGTTTTGCATCAATTACCTCTTGAAAGGCCATATAATCTCCTCCCAATGTAATATGTATTCTTTAAACTATACTGACATGTTATAGTTTGTCGTTGTTTTATATACTCTAGCTATAGTTAAGGTGCCACTAATTGGAAGAACAACACGGCTAAGCTTGCCCCAATCAATGGGCCAATAAATGGTACCCATGCATATTGCCAGTTCGCAGTTCCTTTATTAGGAATCGGTAATAAGAAATATGCTAACCGCGGACCAAAGTCACGGGCTGGATTTAATGCATATCCAGTAGTTGCACCAAAGGACATACCAATGGATGCTACCAAAATACCGATGACCATAGGTGCTAAACCATCGGCCATTTTTCCTAAGCAGAGAATCGCTAGCATAAACATAAATGTTGCTATGATTTCAGATATCAAATTGAAAGGTTTATTATCAATTGCTGGACCTGTTGCAAAAATCCCTACACAGTTTCCTTCGTCAGGACCGGTTACTTTAAAGTGTGGATAATAGAACAATGCAGCAATGGCAGCACCTGTAAAACCACCTGCAATTTGAGCTATGGACATGGGAATGACTTGATCCCAAGGGAATATACCTGCTACAGCAAGAGCAAAGGTAACGGCAGGGTTCAAATGCCCCGGGCCACCAAGTGTAATCCCTACATATACACCAAAGGCTACGGCAAATGCCCATCCGAAGATAATGTGTAGCCAGTTAGTACCAAAAATACTAACAATGGTTTTCTTTAACAAGATAGATGCATTGGTAGTATTACCAAATGCAATTAAAACGGCAGTACCAACAAACTCACTAATATACATTTGCGTTACGTCCATTGTTTTCACCTCATTGAGTTAACAGAGATTGTAATGCATGAGATGCAATGTCCATATCCTGTGCCACGGTACCACCGCTAATGCCGAGTCCACCAATCATCTTTCCATTAATCATGATTGGATATCCGCCACCAAAGGTGCAAATTTTACGGTTTACCATGGATTCTATGTTGAATAGATCGCCATCAGGCTGTGCGCTTGGATGTATTTCATGAGTTGCTGATTTAAGCGCCACTGCGGTGTACGCCTTTGCCTGTGCGATGTCGTTACTGATGAGCAATGCATCTGACATACGTTGGAAATACATTAATACACCGTTTGCATCTACTATAGATACAACGATAGGTACGCCTATGGACTGAGCGTAGTCCAATGCCGCTTGTGAAAGCTTCGTCATAATACGCTCTAAATCTGTTCCAGTTGACATATGAATAACTCCACTTTCAGAAGTATGCTCTATATTACTTACGCATTGATTGCTTTCTGTCAGTATTTCCTCACGACTAGTTGCTACACGTTCTGAAACGCGTTCTACAATTATTTCTACAAATTGTATATAGTCTTCCATACGAGCCATGATATATAGAGCATCAGATAGTCGATTAATAAATTTACGAACCTCATCGCGAATAGGCTCTACAGAACCTAAGCTTATAAGCAATCGTTCACCACGACGACAAATGGTACGCGCCACGTGTAGCTCTGCAGCAGATAGATAATTTCCGCTTAATATAAAGCTATGTTGCTGTGGCAATCGCTTAGTATAGTCATCGATCATGTATTCCAATTCGCTTATATCTTGTTGTGAAATTAGATTGCTACTTTCACTTAGATTTTCCACATGAGGCGTAGCTATCTCCGCACATAAGCGGAATAGCAGATGTTGTAATGTGTGAAGCACATGTTTATTGTCTGGCGAGACGACTAATTTCTCACATACACTAACCTGTGCATTTAATTCATCAAAGGTTCCATATGTGTCCACACGAAGTGAATTTTTAGGTACTCTAGTGCCATCAAATAAGGCCGTTGTACCTGCATCACCGGTTTTCGTATAAATAGCCATATGCACCACCTCTAAAGTTAGTTAGATTTAAAAAGCTACTTCCAGTCGTTCATCAGAAACGAAAGGATTACCTTTTACAAGGCGGGCTGCATTGACACCCAAGGTGCGTAAGCTATCTGGATATTGAGCATAGCTCGTAAGTCGATAAATAAATTGATGCATTGGTATGTTTTTATAGGTCAACACAATCGCCTCATCATCAACGCCTATCCCAACAGATAAAGCCGAATTACGAGATGCTAGGTCGGCCAATGTCATATGCGTACCACTATGGGACTCAATGACAACAGGAAGACCTTCCTCTTCAATTCCATATAGTACGGGTTTTAGTATATCCTCACTGATATGTTCTGTAGCATACAGCAATATGGTTGGCTTACTGACGATACTTTGATCCATCATAGGCCTCCCTTCTGTACATAGGATAATACCAATCCTGTTGCTACCGCATTTCGTGCCCCTTCAACGCCTCGAATGTTGCCTCGCCCCGCTACTAATGCATATTGTGAAAGTGCATCGGTTACGAGTTGAGGAATTTCAAAGTCTAATGCAGAACCACCTACGATAACTACGAATGGTATATCTCGCACATTATGAGTAGGACTAACAGATGCCAAGGCACGGAGTGAATTTGTGACAAATACCCGTTTCTTTGCGGTTTGACGAACACGCTTAATCGTTTCTAGAGGGATATCTCGCTCTACAGGAACGAGCCCATCTGGCGTTACGATAACAACGCGACCAAACAATGTAGCCGACAGCGGTTCATTAAAGAACTGCACTGTTCCATCTTCATGTCGAATGTGATATACGCTAAGTACCTGAGCTAATGGATCTCTCTTAATGGCCTCAGCAATATGCATATCCTCTAAACCAAGTTCAGAATTGATGAGCATAGTTACCATATTTCCCGCTCCTGCAAGATGAATGGCTTTAATTTTTCCTTCTTGGTTAATGATGGATGCATCAGTTGAACCTGCCCCTAGATCGAGTATAGCCATTGGTTTTGCTGTCCCCGGTGTAGTCAAAGCACCTAAGATAGCTGATTCAGCCTCTTCACCACCGATTTCAACTGGTACGCCTAGCTCTTTTTCTACCTGCTTTGCAATGATTTCCATTTGTAGATGATCTGACTTAACCATGGAGGCAATGCCTACGGCTTGTTCCATAGAGAACTCACCTGCAAGGCCACCCTTTACATTGATAGGAACAGCTACATCTACGGCTAGCAAGTCTTGGATGAATACATCTCGCGGTGATTTATTCGTCAATTGAGCCATTGTAAGGCGAACCTTTTCAAGCATGCCACCTACGTTCGTACCTGCTTCACCACTGATATCATCAATAGGATGAACAGATTCGAGAGTTTCCATAATCCTCTCTGCCCCAGCAGATACATCAACGGATACAGTTCGGTCATTCCCCATAACAATGATGGATCCTGCCGGTATTACCCGCTCCTTAACGTCCCCTGCCGGTGTTTTGATGACTACAGCTGAGCGATTTCCGATAAGAGCTCTAGCGATAGGTACAATATTC
>CATWLR010000045.1:0-6824 GCA_958351665.1 Veillonella infantium
CTAAACTTATGAGTATAACTATTGCTACTATCGTTCAAACCTTATTATTAGGGATAGTTTTTTACGGAGTTATGTGGAATGCAAAATTAATAGATAGTGTTGCGATGATGGAGGATGGACGGTATACAAGGCGTATGGTTGTAGCTCAAATTATATGGAATCCTGTACAGGTAACTGTAGAGGATAGAAATAAGACTTTATATGTTCACGATACTAAACGGACTACATTAACTGTACAACGCCATGCGCTGTATAGAAAACTTACGGATGGCAGCTTGCAGCCGGTTAGTGGTAGCCGCATTATAGGTACAAAAGATAAGCGAAATGTGGGGTATACACAAGAGCATCCATTTAGTATAGATGAAAGTGAAACTATCCACATGCGTTGGTATATTACAAATCGATTTACTGGTGATAAGCAATATACTGCTGGATATGGAGGATTAGCTATATATGAAGTTGCTATAGGTCAAAGTAGTATATATGATTGGTATAAATATCATGAGGAACCGAGTCATGAATATGGGAGCCCATAATGCTGGATTTATTACATATGTAGCAATACTTACAATGTCTTTTTTATTATTGTTAGCCTTTATGGGGCTGCGTATTGGTCAAATTTGTGAAGGTAATGCCATAGATGAATTGCATTTAGAAGAGGCACACTATGCAGCTCAAAGTGGAGCACATTGGTTTGTAGGCTATTGTAGAGCGGGGAATACATGGGACTTTCAGCAAAAGCTAATAGTAGCTGATGATGCGGACGTGGAAATAACGATTGAAGCTGACTCAGTATCAGAAAACCCTCGTCATGTTATGAGTTATGGGAAATTGAAGCGTCACGAAATTGTCAGTCGAGTACATATGTATGTGACAGTAGATAAGGATAATAATATGCATGTTATAAAGGTGAAACCATATTGAGGTGAATCTATGAAACGAAAAAAGAAAATACATACTGGAGTATGTATTACAGATGAACGTATTGTATGTGTTACAGCTCATGTAGAAAATAAAACTATGGTCATTACCGATGCACTAGAAATGAAACGCAGTGCACCTATTGATGAGGATATTCGAAAATTTATTGAAATGTATGATTTAGATGATGGTGCCTACAGCATTGTTGCAAATATTGATACACAAATGCATGTGGCACCTTATGATCCTCACGATTTTGATATGAAAGAGTTCATCAAGTGGAATGTAGAGGATTACTTTAGCTTTGATGGAGATAGCTTCCAAATGGATGCGTGTCGTCGAGAATATCCAAGACATAATTATCATATGTTTATGGTAGCTGTAGAGCGTCATTCATTAGAACTGTTAAAACAAGGAATACGAGACACTTATGCTCCAGTAGATGTAATCGATTTTTGGCCTATCCCTATTTGTTACAGTTTGATGCGGCGTAGTGGGACTGTAACTGGCGTTGTTGAAAAGGGTGATTTACACTTATGGCTATGGTGGAACGATATATGTATTCAAGAATGTAGAATTCCAATTACTAGTACCGATGTAACAGAAGGGGTAGAACAGCTTGAGGCTAGATTGCAGGAGTTTGGCATAGATGAAATACAAGGTATTAAGCTGTATGGTTTAGAACAGTTAACTGAAGAGGAACGAAAGGATATGGAAGCTATTATTTCTATATATGGAGAGACGGAGTATATTCCTCTACTATTTTTAGGTCGTGGTCGTAATCGGTGTAAACAAGGCCAACTAGATTGGGATATGGCCATTGGTATGGCAGCAAGGGGGCTTAAATGGATTGGCTTGGGCTGGTAAGGATAGACACATTAATCTAATGCCTCGTTCATTACATTGGCATAGTATATGGCACAGATATCGATATTATCTATATGGAATGAGTATTGTATACGGAATAGTAGGATTATTATCTTTAGGTTATTGCTGGACTAGTTACGAACATTATAAAGCTGAAAAATCAGAACTATTGAGTCTATTAGAAAATCCACAGTATCAGTCTATAGAAAAACAGTATGCAGATATAATAGCCGTTAAGGATCAAATTCTTAAGAATCGTTCAAAAAATAATACATCATCTGTGATTCAAAATACTATAGTCCTATATGTCATTGATATAGCTATGGAGCAAGGTATTAGTTTACAGCACCTCCATATAAAAGATGGACAGATTAGTGTGGATGGTGCAGGTGTTACTGATGACGCGTGTCGTAAGTTTATAGCTAGTCTTCAACACAGACTAATAGGAATGGAGTGTCATGGAACAGTTAAAGCAGATAAAGGTATATATACATTCCATGTGGAAGGATCTAAAGGAGAGCACAACACATCCAGTAGAGAAGATACTAATGATCGTAATAGTGTGGAGCATCATCATTAGTAGTTCACTATATGGATGTATTAGTTTAAATCAGAAAGTTACTCAATTGAAAGAGCGACAAGAAAACTATGTTATTAAAATGCATGCTGAGTCAGATTATATTGTATCTAAGGAAGCCAAATTATTAGAGTCATTTACGCAAAATAAGGTATCTAACACGAGTTCTAATACAAGTGTTTTTGATTCTTTGCAAGGAGAACCATTAATGATTGTTAGTACTGATGAGCATGAAGGTGTATTAGAGTTAACTGTATTAGGGAGTACAGAACGCCTTATAAACTGGATAAATACTGTTGATGAGAAAGAACCTTCACGCCGTATAGAAATAGAGGACATAGAACGGAAAGGCAATGTAGTATATGTACATTGTGCAGTGAAACCAATTATGAGGTCTTAACATATAAATTATTTTTAGTAATACTAATAGAGACAGATTATAGAGAGTTAGTCTATAGTCTGTCTTTGTTTTTGTAGCATTTTATAGTACAATGAAGGATATGAAATAATAAGGGGCACATAAATAGATGATAATAAAACGCAATATTATGCTCATCGGTTCTATGGGAAGTGGAAAAAGTCATTTCGGTCGTAATCTTGCAGAACGCAAGGGATGGCAATTTGTAGATACTGATCGTGTATTAGAAGGTCGTTTTGGGTTGCCTATTGCTGAAATATTCAAGAAAATTGGAGAAAAAGCATTCCGTCGTGCTGAAATGGATGTACTTAAAAAGGTATGCTTATACCATGAAGCGGTTATATCTGTAGGTGGTAATTTTCCGATTGAACATCGTACGTTAAAAGTATTAAAAAAATACTCATATATTATTGGTATTTGCGCTGCACAATTTCGTATTGTGAGCCGTGTAAATCGCCGAATCGGGAAGCGGCCAACTATGGATTACAATAATGTACATGCTTTTGTACACGCTATGATACAATCCTGGAAACCAGTATATAAGCAGTGTGATTTTGTACTAGATACAACAAATGGTCGGACCTATGATTTTATGCAACGTATTGAAGATGAATTAGTTGCTTCAGGTGTGCAATTTAAAGCAAGACGTCAACCCAATGATATGGACAATGGAGATGATAAAGAATCATCTCAAGAACTAAAACTAAATAATTCTGTTACTAGAAATACAAATGATGGAAGAATACCTAAGAAAATAGAATCTCATAAACGAACTTCTCATACATTAGGTTCTAATAAGGTAGTACCTAATAAGGTAGTATCTACTACATCTTGCTGTGATAAACATCGTAACAAGAAGACATCTAATCAGACAGGTAAAGGACGTAAGTCAGAAGCTATATCCAAACAACATACACCACAAAGGGGGAATGGATATGAGAAGAGTCGCAATACTAACAAGCGGCGGAGACGCACCTGGCATGAACGCCGCCATCAGAGCGCTAACTAGAAAAGCAATCCATGAAGGTTTTGAAGTGTTCGGCGTTGAGCGTGGCTATTTAGGCATAATGGAAGAGCAATTCGTTCCATTATCAAACCGCTCTGTAGGAGGCATTATTACTCAAGGTGGAACGATGCTAAAAACAGCTCGTTTTCCAGAGTTCCAAAATGAAGAGGTTCAAAAAAAAGCCTATGATATATTGAAGTCTCATAGTATTGATCACCTTATTGTTATCGGTGGTGATGGTTCTATGCGAGGCGCTACGAGTTTAGCGAAATTGGGTATGTCCACAATGACTATTCCTTGTACCATAGATAATGATATGGGTGGTACTCAATATACTATAGGATTTGATACGGCGCTCAATACTGTAGTTGATGCGGTTGGTAGAATTCGTGATACTTCTAATTCACATGAACGAGTAGCCATTGTCGAAGTAATGGGACGTAAGGCAGGTCATATTGCGCTTAAAGCTGGACTTGCGTGTGGTGCTGAAATTGTACTCGTTCCTGAAAATCCTATGCCTTTACATGAGGTATGTCGTCATTTAAAGGAGACACAGATTCGTGGTAAAGAATATAGTGTGATACTCGTTGCAGAAGGTGCTTATAATAGTGGAGAAGTTAAATCCTATATTAAGGATCATACGGAATTTGATCCGAGCTTGACCGTATTGGGGTATTTACAACGCGGTGGCGGTCCATCTGCGTTTGATGCTATTTTAGCGGCCCGTATGAGTGAAGCTTGTATTAATCTTTTGATGAGTAGTGTGGATAATCGATTAGTAGGCTATATAGATGGTCATATTCGTCCTATTTCCTATCAAGAGGCAGAATGTCTTAATTTCCCTATCAATGATAAGGATTATACACTTTTATCAATCTTAAGCAGTTGATATTATCTAATGACCCGAAAGGGTCATTTTCTTTTTATCATCAATTATTCATTAATGAAATTATATTGCATAAAAGTAATTGGTACTGTATAATTTAAAAATACTAATAGTATCATCATAAATAGATACTTTATTGGCAATATCTTCATCTTTTTATAAGGAGATTATAATGAAAGAATTCTTACAAAAGCATCGTAAACGCATTATTGCTGGTGCTGTTGTTCTTTGTGTTCTTGGTGGTGGTACATACTACTACATACATAGTGAAGGTTCTAAGCAAACACAAAACTTATATACTACTGGCAAGGTAGAAAAGGGTGATGTAAAAACAAGTATTAGTGCTACGGGTACTATTAACCCTGTTAATTATGTAGACGTTTCTACGAATGTGGCTGGTAAACTGGAAAAAGTTTTAGTTAAAGAGAATGATCAAGTTACAGCTGGTCAAGTGATTGCCTATATTGATACACGTCAATTACAAGCCTCTGCAGATGATGCTCGCGCTGCATTAGCTAAGGCAGAACTTGATATGAACCGCTATAAAGCATTAGCCGATCAACATGCCATTGCTCAACAAACCTATGATGATTCTGTAACAGCTTATGAACGGGCAAAATCTACGTATGACCGCGCAGCAGCAGATTTAAATGATGCTACTATTACAGCGCCTATGTCTGGTACTGTTATTGGTACACCATTGAAAGCTGGTCAAACTATCAGTACCGGCATTTCTACACAAATGATTATCGCTACGATTGCAGATTTGAGCGATTTAGAAATTTACCTAACTGTAGATGAAACAGATATTGGTAGTATCAAACAGGGCGCTAAAGTAGAATTTACAGTAGACTCTAAGCCAGGTGAGACTTTTACAGGTTACGTGTCTGAAATTGCAAAAGGTACAAAAGGCAATATGGGCGCTACAAGCAATAGCGTTGTGTACTATACCGTAAAAGTTCAAATTCCTGAAAATATTTCTAACAATTTCTTACCATCTATGACGGCTCGTGCAACTATCTTTGGTGAAGATATTAAAAATACATTGGTAGTACCTCTTACTGCAGTGCGTACAGATAAGCAAGGGGAATATGTATATGTTATTAAAGATGGTCAACCAGTACGTACAGCTGTTTCTACAGGCGTAACTGGTGATACTAATGTACAAATTCTAAAAGGTTTATCTGAAGGTGATGAAATCATCGTAAGTGGTGATGTAACAGCACCTAAGAATAATAGCCGTGGACCATTCTAATAGTAGGTGAATATGAATCAAGCAGTAATCGATATACAAGGGATTACGAAGACCTATGTAAATGGTAAATTATCGGTGCCTGTTCTGCATGGTATCGATTTACAGGTCAACAAAGGCGAATTTGTGTCTATTATGGGTCCATCTGGTTCTGGTAAATCTACCTTTATGAACATACTTGGTTGTTTAGATAGACCAACAACAGGTTCATACCGCCTAAATGGCGATGAGGTTGCTACCTTATCCGACGATGAATTGGCCTTTGTACGAAACAAACAAATAGGCTTTGTATTCCAAAGTTTTAACTTATTAACAAAATTGACAGCTTTAGAGAATGTGGCGCTCCCTATGATTTATGCAGGGATGGATAAAAAGTCACGTAATGAACGTGCTGCTGCATTGTTATCCTCTGTTGGCCTTGGGGATCGTATGGATCACTTGCCATCTGAGTTATCTGGTGGTCAGCGTCAACGTGTAGCCATAGCTCGCGCGTTAGCGAATAATCCGGCTATCATCATGGCCGATGAACCGACAGGTAACCTTGACTCCAAGTCGACTATTGATGTTATGAATATCTTTAGAGGGTTTTACGATGAAGGGCGTACAATTATCCTCGTTACTCATGAACCTGAAATTGCAACCTATGCAAGTCGTAATGTAGTATTGCGTGATGGTTTGATTGTAGAGGATTCTCAAAATCTCAATATGACGCCTGTACAGGAGGTGCCACATGTATAAAGAGAGTTTCTTAATGGCATGGGCATCCCTCATTGCTAATAAAATGCGTTCCATTTTAACCATGTTAGGCATCATCATCGGTGTAGCTGCCGTAATTGCCTTAGTATCTATTGGTAATGGTGTAAAGCAAGATATTCAAAACTCTATCTCTAGCTTAGG
>CATWLR010000046.1:0-6765 GCA_958351665.1 Veillonella infantium
TTAAAATATTCATGATATACAAACTATGACGTGATTAAATCAGTTTATAATGTGGTAAAAATTACTCATCTATATGAAAATGGTATTCACAATAAATTATTAAGATACAAATATAAAGAAAAAAATAGATTTACATTAAGAAATAGTATATAATAGAGTGAAGAAAGTAGATTGATATTTTTTGATACGGATTTGAGGAGTTAAAGATATGGTTGAAGTTTCTTATGAACGTTTAGCTACGATTTTTAAGGCATTAAGCGATGAAACAAGATTACACATCATCGATATGTTGTCTTGCAATGAATTATGTGCAGCTGATATTTTAGCTAGCTTCAATTTGTCTCAATCTACGTTGAGCTACCACATGAAAATCTTAATTGATGCAGGTGTAGTTAACTCTCAACGTAATGGCTTATGGACTCGTTATTCCATTAATGAAGCTACATTTGGCGATATTTTAGAGATCATCCCTCAATTATATAAATCTAAGGATGAGTGTATTTGCGCACAAATTAAATACTGCCGTATTTCTGAGCACGAAAAAGAAGCGTAACAATGAGACGATGGATTATGCATGTTGATATGGATGCATTTTTCGCGTCCATCGAACAATTGGATCATCCAGAATATAAAGGCCACCCCGTAATTGTGGGTGGTCTTTCTTCACGTGGTGTCGTTGCTACTTGTTCCTATGAGGCGCGCAAATATGGTGTTCATTCCGCCATGCCTATTTCACGGGCTAAGAAACTTTGTCCCGATGGTATCTACGTATATCCTCGGATGGACCGTTATAAAGAGGTATCCCAGCAGATTTTTTCTATTATGAGAGAATTCACTCCTTACATTGAGCCTCTATCTATCGACGAAGCCTTCCTCGAGGTGAGCGGTATGTCTACTATGTACAGTGGCCCTAAAGCGCTTGGCCGTGCTATTAAAGACCGTGTATTTGAAAAAACTGGACTCATCATCTCTGCAGGCTTAGCACCGAACAAATTCCTTGCCAAATTGGCTTCCGATTTAGATAAACCAGATGGCCTTGTGGTCATACCTTACGGCCGTGAAAAAGAAATCTTAGCTCCGTTACCGATTAAACGCATTTGGGGCGTAGGTCCTCGTACGGAGAAAATCTTGAAAACAGGGGGCTTTCACTTGATGCGTCATATTCAAGCGTTGCCTGATGAAAGCAGTTTAATTCCCCTCGTAGGCAACCAGGCGCGCCGCATATGGGAACTAGCGAATGGGATTGACGATAGACCGGTGGAAACAGATCGTAAAATACAGTCTATCGGAGCTGAAGAAACCTACGAAGAAGATTTAACGGATGGCAGTGCTATAGAACTAGAGTTTAGATACTTTGCGAACCGCTTATCAAAACGATTAAGAAAACGGAACCTCTTAGGTCACACCGTGTCTATTAAGGTTCGTTACGATGATTTCACCACCGTATCCCGCCAAAAGCGGTTAGATACGCCATCGGACCATGAGCATGTGTTCTTTGAAACGGCTTTGCTCTTATGGAACAAACTGATGCAAGATAAGACCAGTAAAAAACGGAAAGGCACAAAGAAAGACATTGAAGTGTTAGGAGCTACTACGAAGGTTAAATCTACAAATTTAAAATCTATTAATTCAAACTATAGTAGTTCAAACTATGGTGGTTCTAGTGAGATTGCCTTTATGGATCCTCCGGGTCCTATCCGTTTATTAGGCCTTACCGTGAGTGGTCTCGATGAAGAGGTGCCTATGCAAGATAGTCTTTTCGAATCACCTAAAAATGAGACTGAAAATAAACTAGCTGGTGTATTGGATTCCTTAGAGTCTAAGTTTGGTGAGACAGCTGTTATGAGTGGGGCTCTATGGCAGCGCTTTCACGGAGACAATGGAACGCGTCGAAAACGATCGGAACTAAAGGCCGCAGTAGATGCACAATCTACTGATGAGGATGTGGAATCTGCTAAAATGGATAAGGGCCTTGACCTATATAAGAATGATGATGTAGGCGACATTAACGAAGACATATAACTCGATACAATAGACTCATAAAGTTTATATTGAATACTTTCGCTAATATAATTGTTCATGTTACAATATGAATATAGTGTTTAAAAATTACCGCAAGAGAGGTATAGATATGAGTTTATTTCGTGTAGCCATCCATTATGGCATCAACAGCAATGGTTTCTTGTCCTATGACACAGAAACAAAAACAGTGTCCGTAGATTTACCTGAACAAGAGTGGGCTGATAAGGTTATCGCTTACTTAAACGACGAACATGCCATCGAGCATGCTACAGGTCTTGATACATATGAACGATTGAATGTAAAACCATTAGAATCTTTGGATAACTTAAAACTAGCTTTAACACGCATGTGGGAAGCTATCGACGTACAAGTCGACTGGAGCCGTCCAGCGTAATTAAAATGAAACCCCTTCGTAGCCATGTTGGTGCTATGAAGGGGTTCTCTTATTGTGGCTATCGTTTTTGTGAGAATACTACTATAATATGCTGCAACGTACTAGACAGTAAGGAATGAAATGTATGAAAAAGATAATGATACCCATTGGATTTCTTATAGCATTAATCATTGCTATAATGGTGAACTTTTTACATAGTTCTGCTGAACGCCCTACCTTTATGCGTGAAGTGTTACCAAAACAGGACGGATTTGCCTCCGTAGGTAATGGCACTACTGGTGGCGCTAATGCTACAGAGCAGAATGTATTTAAAGTGACGAATAAAAAAGAATTTGTAGCTGCTCTTAAGAATAGAAAAAATACGGACTCTAAGATTGTGCTGGTTTATGGCACTATAGATTTTGACACCGATGATACTGGCAAATCGCTGACGATGAAAGATTACATGGCCGATGGTTATGACTTTCAACAATATTTAGAAACTCATAAGCCACATAGCACAGCGCCTAAGAGTTTGAAAGATGAGCAGGAAGAAAAGCGCAAGGCGTCACAAAAGAATCAAAGTCAGTCTATTACTATTCATGTACCGGCTAATACAAGTATCATTGGCATGGATAATGCAAAATTAAAGGGTGTAGATTTGGTCCTCGATGCGGATAATATCATCATAAGAAATGTACAATTTGAATCGCCTTATGACTATTTTCCTGCTTGGGACCCTAAGGATGGTCCAGAGGGCAATTGGAATTCTCAGTATGATAGTCTTTCCATAAAAGGTGGTACGCACATTTGGATTGATCATTGTTCGTTCCAAGATGCTCCTGAATCGGTAGAATCATAGTTTGGCCGTAAATACGAGCATAGGGATGGAACACTGGATATTACCAATCAAGCGGACTATATAACTATATCCTATTCAACATTTGAAAATCACAATAAAACCATGTTGATAGGCAACAGTGATTCAAACGTAGCAGATGAAGGAAAATTACATGTCACCTTGCATCATAACTATTTCCATAATGTAGTGCAACGCGTACCTAGAGTACGATATGGACAGGTTCATATGTACAACAATTATTTTGTGTCAGATACTACCAATGGTGAATATGCGTATGCTTACTCCTTAGGCGTCGGCAAAAACTCTCAAATCTATGCTGAAAGCAATGTAGCGGACATAGTAGGTAAAGACTATACATCATTTGTGAAAGTATTTGGAGGAAAACAACTTACAACTATTAATAATATGTTTAATGGAAAAATTGTTGATACATTTAATGATACGTTAATACCTGTAGATTGGAAACCTGAACTGTTCACGACAATAGATCCTTTGAATGAGGTAAAAGAAAAGGTCTTGCAGAATGCGGGGATATTTAAGAATACTAGATAAGCTAATTATACAGAGAGCAAATATGGTTAGGAGGCAATTATGAAACGTAGTAGTTTGGCATGGTATGTAGCGGTGGCCTGTCTTGGTGGCACTCTTTGCGTAGGTTCTGTAGTACAGGCGGACTCTCCGACGACGGTGAAAGCAAGTAGCATAGTTCCTACTGCTGTTACAACTCAGGACGAGCAGGCAGCACTCAAGCAAAAGCAGCAGTACCAAGCTGACACAGAGACGATGGGCCTGTTATGGATGCGCACCTCTGCTGAGTACAGAGCCCTGGCATATCAGGGGTATAATGTGGCGCTGAATATTGTTAAAATGGCTGTTGCTGATCCATCTCATCAGAGAAAGCCGTTAGCTATCGTTCTTGATGCAGATGAAACCGTAGTGGATAATACTAAACTGATGGGTGAAAGCATCGCTAACGGCAATGGTCGATTCGATGCTCCTTGGTGGCGCGCGGCAGTTCATAAAGGCGAATCTCGTGCCATGCCTGGTGCTGTTGAATTCCTAAATGAAGTACATAAACAAGGTGTTGAAATATTCTACGTTTCAAACCGCTATGCACCTGTTAACTATGATGCAACAGTACAAAACTTTAAGGAACTAGGATTCCCATCTGTTGATAAAGACCATGTACTACTATTCGAAAAAGATTCTGACAAACAACCTCGCTTTGATATGATTGCTAAAAAATATGCTATTGTTCTATTCATGGGCGATAATGCTGGTGATTTCCCGATCGGCACAAAAGGCAAGACACTCGCTGAAAGAAATGGCATCATCGATGCGCATAAAGAAGACTTTGGTACTACCTTTGTAGTATTTCCGAACCCTGCTTACGGCTCTTGGGTAAGTGCATTAGCTAAAGACTACCAAAACCTCAGCCCAGAAGAACAAAAACAAGTAAATAACCAATACCTACAACAATAAGGACGCCTTGCGTATACTTTATTAAAAACGATATAATAAAGTATACATGCGTCTATAGCTCAGTAGGATAGAGCAGCAGTTTCCTAAACTGCGTGTCACTGGTTCGATTCCGGTTAGGCGCACCAGTATAGAAAAGAAGGTATACAGCTTTTATAAGCCGTATGCCTTCTTTTTTGTATTATCTTGCAATTCTTATGAGCTAGAATTATAATATTAGGGTAATATTCATATTTTATTCATATTTTGATAATGAATAGTGTATAGAGGGGTACAATAAGATTCAAGTTCCATTAGATAGCTTTGAATCTTTTTTTAGGTTTATTGTTTGTGTTGTCTTAAAAGGGGGAAAACACATGAAAAAAGAATTGCTGTTAACAGCCATGATCACTGCAACTATAACTACAACAGGGTTTGCAGCATCCAATTTAGATATTAGTGCTACAACTGCTGCGCCATTAAGCATGCAAAATTCTATTGCATATGGTGGGGATAACAAAGTTGAGAATGGTATGTTCTCCCCTGTAAATAATATATTGCTCGGTGGTGACAAGAATACAGTTCGACCTTCTGCTTCTAATAGTATTACTTCTGGTACTAATAATACTGCATCTGGTCCGGGCAGTATCGTAGCAGGTTGGTATAATACAAACTCTGCTACTCACAGCTTGGTAGTAGGTACTAGCAATACTGTTGGTGGTACTAACAATATCGTAGGTGGATTTGGCCATACTAATAATGATAATGCGATTAACTCTTTATTAGTTGGTGCGCGCAATAGCATTGATGGACAAAACTCTGTGGCTTTGGGCATGAATAATACCGTTAAAGGTAATAATGCTTTAGTAGGTGGCACTGGTGCTAAGGTTAAAGGTAATAATGCCATCGCCTTTGGTGATACTGCTAAAGCAACATCCGATGATGTATATGCCATTGGTCGTAAAGCAGAAGCAACTGCTCTAAATACAGTTGCTATTGGTAATAATGCAAAGGCCAATAACATAATGGGCACAGCGATTGGCTATAATGCAAAGGCAAAAAATGACTATGCTACTGCAGTAGGTTATAGTGCAAGTGGTACTGGCAATCAATCCTCCGCATTTGGTTTCAATTCGGAAGCAACTGCTATTAATACAACTGCAGTGGGATCTTATGCAAATGCTAGCGGTGCGTATTCTACAGCATTGGGCTTTAAAACTGCAGCTTCTAATGAGGATGCTGTAGCATTAGGCAACTATTCTACTAGTGCTGGTAAAAGTGCCTTTGCTGCTGGTACATTAGCTCAAGCAGCAGAAAAGGACTCTTTAGCAATCGGTCATAGCGCAACTACAACAAAGGAAAACGGCATCGCTATCGGTACAAATGCGATGGCTGCCACAGATAACAGCATTGCACTTGGTGCTAAGTCTGTTACTGACACAGCTGTATCTACTGGTTCTGGTGTTATCGGCGGCAGAACATATAGTTTTGCAGGTGGAACAGCTGTTGGTACATTGAGCATTGGTGATAGTGGTGCAGAACGTACTATTACAAATGTAGCAGCAGGCCGCGTATCTGCAACCTCTACTGATGCAGTCAATGGCTCTCAATTACACGCTATTAAAGATGTAGTCGATAATCATGAAAACCGTATCACTACGATCGAAGGCGATATTAATACGTTAAATAATCGTATTATTAATGGTGGCGCAAATAGCTTGAATGAAGCTAAAGCCTATACGGATCAACAAGTATCTAGCGTAGCGGCGGCTTCTGCAGCGCTTGCTGGCTTGCATCCATTAGATTTCGATAAACATGACAAATGGTCCTACTCTGTTGGCTTTGGTAATTATAAAAATGCTAATGCAGCGGCGTTAGGTGCCTTCTATCGCCCTAATAAAAACACAATGTTTAATGCTGCTACTACCGTTGGTAATGGTCGTAACACTATCAGCTTAGGTGCTAATTTCAAATTTGGTAAAAGCTCTGAAGAGGTAACTACTGAAGATGCGGCACAACTCAAGAAAGATATGAAAGACTTATCTGAAAA
>CATWLR010000047.1:0-6745 GCA_958351665.1 Veillonella infantium
CTTATATATATCCCTTACATATATACACGAAATCATGGATTTCGGGTCCGATAACACATTCCCCAATGTGTCATTTTTTCCACATTTCGTATTGTACATCAACCAAATTGAATATGCAAGAAGTTTTTCATAAATTTTTCATAAATTATTCTATTTTTTTCAATATAGCTAGTAACCCTAAATAAAACTTTGTAGATTTTATCTATATCAAAGCTATATATCGAACAATTCAAACTTTAGATTTTATATGAAAAACCATCGCATAAATGATATTCAAAATTAATATTTTGGATACTAATCAGTAAGATTAAACAATTTTATGCTGCCATGCACCTCGAATAAATCGGAAATAGGAACAACATAATCGTAAAGACTGATCAAAGCACAACGATAACCATGCGCCTAAAAGACCTAAGCCAAACGTAATACACAATAGATACGTAATAATAGGTCGTATAATAGCTACACTAATAAGGGAGTATTTCATAATATAATATGTATCCCCTGCCCCTTTTAGCACACCAGAATACACTTGCTGCAAAGCTTGTGGAAAAGCCGCTACGGCCATGATGCCCATTAAAGAACCAGAAAGAAGTACAACTTCACTTTCACGAGTATATAACTGCACCAAGAAATCACCAGGACCAATAAATATCAAGGCACTCACAAGACCCACGATTAGTCCAATGCGAGCACCAATTTTACCATAGACACGTGCAATATCAGGTCGTTTATGCCCGAGATTTTGCCCCGTATGAGAGGCTCCTGCAAAGCCAAGTCCCATGGCAAAATAATAGAATATATCCATCAAGTTCATACATACGTAATGTGCTGCCAATGGTACTGCACCTAAGGAAGCAACGATCATTGTGTACGTATACATACCAAATCGTTCAAAAAACTGTTCCCCTAATGAGCTACCACCTACGTGGAACATAGTGTGCAAAACGGTTCGTTCAAACTTCCACTTTGAAGGATGTCGCAAAGTTAGCCCTGTAGTAGTATGTTGTGAAATCGTACGCAGTAATAATATAGCAATAACAGCACTACTAATCATTGTCGAAACACCGGCGCCCATGACGCCGAGTTCAGGAAAGAAACCAATACCATAAATCAAGAAGAAGTTCATTATAGTATTTAAAATATTACCTACTACATTGGACTTAAAAATAACCTTGGTATTGCCATAGCCAATAAGGGCGGCCCCTACAATTTGACTAAAAGATTGGAATATTAGACTAATGACAACAAAACGGCCATACCAGACAGCCGTTTCTATATAGCCGTCTTCGGCACCTGTAAAGCGTAAGATATGCTCTAAATTAAAGAAACATATTGTCAATAAAGGTGCATAAATCAAGAAATTCAATAGTATAGATTGCTTAAGAACGGCATTCATACCATCAACTTCACTTTCACCGTGGCGGCGAGCTATAATAGCCGTTACAGCAATCGACAAGGCACGACAGAATATGAGCATCACCATCTCTGGCTGCCCCATAATACCAACTGAGGCAAGTGCGGAGGCACCAAGTGCCCCTACCATGGCTAAATCAATAGCTGTCATAAACTGCAGCATCAAACCTTGTAATGTAGCAGGCCAAGCTATTTTCAAATAATTGCCATACATCTGCTTTGTTGTACCTACAGGACCTAATCGTTCTGTAGCGGGCAACATAGCATCAATGGACAACCATCGTTGTATGCGGTCTAACATAGTAACTCCTATTCATGCAAGATCGTATAAGATTGAGCTATCTATTTGCTCTAATATCTTCTGTATTATATCACAATAATATATGAAAAGTCATTCATATATAATAATTTTATTTAATAATCTATATCAAAATCACAAAAGAACCTCTTATAATATCTGAATATACCCTACCAGGTATCCCAACATATAAGAGGTTCTTTTAATTTTAGAAAATATTATATCAGTCTATTATTAGAGATTAATTATCAATTATCAACCTTTGGATGCCAACAATTGACTAACTGCTGCACGCAAGTCTTCTAAACCTTGTTTAGTTTCAGCTAGTTCTTGACGTTGACGCTCATTTTCAGCTTCCAACGTATTAAGACGAGCCGCTTGATCTGCGATAACAGTTTTTTGTTCACTATTTTCTTTTTTGAGACTAGATACTTCATCTTGCATTACATACACAGAGCTAATAGGGCCTGCTTTGTAACGATCAGGAATATTTTTCTTTTCTGGGCTAGAGCCAAATTTGTGAGTTACACCTGCATTGACCATGTTGCGGTTCGCCCCAAGAGATACACCAACGTTGAACATTGTATCTTCATTTGTATAATGTGCAAGACCTAATGCCGCTGCTGTTTCACCGCGATAGTTACCAATACCAGCCATCACTTGAGTTGGTTCCAATGGGTCATATTGAATCGGTTTCAACGCTGCCATTGCTGCTGCATGCGCACCTACACGTTGTACCTCACCTGCTACTTGACCAATAGCATCGCCAATTCTAGCATTAGATGCTTTCAACTGACTAACATTAACTGCATCAGTATCATCTGTACCAGGTGCAATACCTTTAAGTTGGTTATTACCATTATTAAGGCCATCCTTAGTCAAGGAAATAGTGCCTGCATTTGGATTATTAGGATTTGCACTGCCTGGTGTAATTGTTATGCCATTACCATCTGTGACAGTTGTGTTACCTGCTGCATCTTTAAATGTAGCAGACTTCATATCCTTCAGTTCAGGATTTACAGCATAACTAATTGTTTTACCTACTTGGCTAACCATCATATTATTGCCCGCTTTGAAAGTAACTGTTTCATCAGTTTTTACTTTTTCAGCTGTTGCAGTTGGTGTGCTGTTAATACCAGAGCCTTCTGTACCAATAGTTGCATTCCATCCAGCATTTTCAACGGCGGATTTAACTTGATCTTCAGTTGCTGCACGGCCAGAAGTAATGTTGTTAGGATCCCACGTTTTATTAGTTAAACCTGTTACAACACCATCTTTACCATCAATACCTACTGTACCGGCTTTAATAGTACCATTTGTACCATCTACAGTAACTGCCTTAGTTGGATCTGAGCCCAATATAACCTTATCATTCAACTTGTTATCATAAATGATATGTCCATCAGCAGCAGTAGTTTTAGTCAATACAATATTACCTGTAGTACTACCAGCACTTTCACCACCATTAGCAGTCAATTCTGTTTTAGACGCCTTAGACTTAGCCTCTAATTGACGTACATTGACAGCATCTGTGTCATCTGTACCATCTGCAATGTTAGAAATCTTATTGCCACCATTATTGAGACCATCCTTAGTTAAGGATACAGGATTTTTACCAGCCGCAGTAATGGTTACACCATCTTTAGTAAGAGCTGTATTATTACCATTGCCATCATCAATAACTGTACTATCTGCTGTGGAAGTATTTGTTTTTGTACCATCCGTAATCTTAGTGCCATCTGCAGTTGTTGCTGTAGACTTAGTACCATCTGCTACTGTATTACCAGCTGCAGTAGATGTATTGGTTTTAGTACCCGCAGTTTGTGTAATGGAATCACCATTGATAACCGTTGTGTTATTACCAGTACCATTGAAGCTTGCAGAGTTCATGTTCACAAGGTCCTTATTCAAGGAATATGTGAAGTCACGCCCATTTTGGTTGATTGTGATATTTTCACCAGCAATCATAGTAACCTTTGCGTCTTTACCTACTTTTGCATCTGTTTTAGTACCAGTTTGTTTACCAGATGTAGCAGCATCTTTATCTGCTGTAATTTGCCATGTTTGGTTAGCTGCAGCATCAGCTACTACTTTCAATTGATCCTCGGTAGCAGCACGGCCAGAAACAGCATTGCCATCCCAAGTTGTATTACCGAGACCTGTTACATGGTTATTTGTACCATCTACTGTGACGCCACCAATATTAGCAGCTTTACCTGTAATAGTACCAGTAGTGCCATCTAACGTTACCGCCTTATTACCACCTGTTGTAATTGTATTATTTACACCATCAATAGCTGCACTACCAATAGTAGCCTTACCGGCTGTACCATCAATAACAATGGCATTAGCGCCAGTACCAAATGTCAATGTATCATTAAGTTTTACATTATATACTGTATGACCATCTGCAGCAGTTGTAGATGTTAATTTTACATTACCAGTTGTTGCGTTAGCCACTTCATCATCATTAGCAGTAATTTCTGTTTTAGATGCTTTTTTAGCTGCATTAATCGCATCTGCTACATTCTTAGCTGTTGCCACACCATCTGTAGCAGGACCTGTAACAGTGCCATCTGTGCCAGCTGTAATAGCCGCTGTTTTTACATCATATTTAACAACGCCTGCATCATCGATAGTAGCAGTTGTTAACGTGCCATCTTTAAAGTTCAAGCCATCAGCCAAGGATACTTGTTTAGCTGTACCATCATTTGCTTTATAAGACAATTTAGTCTTCGTAGCAACTTTAGCGCCATCAATAGTTACCTTGTAGTCCTTAGTTGTGCCATCTGCACTTGGTGTTCCTGTAACAGTCAACGGATTATCTGCATCAGTTGTATCAGTACTTACTGTAACTGCACTTACCGCAGATTTCTTAACCTCTGCTTCAGACACTTTAACAGTCAAGTTTTTACCATCTGCATCAGTTGTTACGTATTTACCGTCGCCTTTGATGCCCAATGTATCATCTTTAAGATTTACTACACCAGCAGATGTATTAGTATCGCCAGCAAATTTCAAGTTAATAGCATCAGTGCTTGCTTTAGCAGCCTTGTTGATAGCATCTGCTACATTTTTAGCAGTTGCTAAGCCATCATCACCTGTTACAGATGCTGCACCTGTAGTGGCATTACTATCGATAGTAGCACGTTTTGTAGACACCTCTACAGTATCACCATTCATCTTCGTGGAAATGAAATCACCAGTAGCACCTTTTACATTGAATGCTACATCACCATCTTTTAAAGATTGGCTAGATGCAGTACCACTATCTGCACCAAGGGAAACCTTACGGTTTACAGCAGCCGCAGAATCGTTGATCTTGGTCTTAGTATCATCGTTAATATCAAATGTTACTTTACCATCATTATCTACAGTAGCTTTAGTCATAGTGCCGTCAACAAAGTCTAAGCCTTTAGACAATTTAACAGACTTAGCATCTGTATCTGCCGCACTATTTGCACGGTATGTTAAAGTTTGGCTTGCTACAGTATCTTTCAACTGTTTTACATTTACCGCATCAGTATCATCTGTACCTTCAGCAACCTCTTTAATTTTGTTGCCACCAGCGTTGATTTCATCAAGGGTAAATTGAACTGTTTTACCTGCTGCACTTTGGAATGCCATGCCTTGAGCACTACCTTCAGCATTATTGCCATCTTCATCACTAAACATGAGATATTTAGACGTAAGACCACTACTATTAGGACCTGCTTGAACTGATACAGTATCTAAACCAATATACGTTTGGGCCTCATTAGCACCAGATTCACCATTCGTAAATCGCAATCGATCACTATCAATAGAGGATCCAGCACCTACATTATCTTTAAACTCAGCTCTATAGGCTTTGATGATACCAGTACTACCATCTAGGGAAATTGTTTCTCCTCTTGGATTAGTAAGAGATATGGAGCTCAAATCTTTAAGGTTTTTATTTAACTTAACAGAAATCTTTTTATCATCACGATCAGTAGTAATATTGTTATCACCAGTAAAGTCTACAGTATCACCACCGGCTACAGTAGTCGGTGTCTCACCATTAGCAGATAGTTTCCATGCTGCACCATCTTTAGCTTGGCTAGCCGCTTTGTTAATAGCATCAGCCACGTTCTTAGCAGTTGCTAAGCCATCATCACCTGTAACAGAGGCAGTACCCGCAGCGTCACTATTGATAGTAGCACGTTTTGTAGAAACTTCTACAGTATCGCCATTCATCTTCGTAGAAATAAAATCACCAGTAGCACCTTTTACATTGAATGCTACATCACCGTCTTTTAAGGATTGGCTAGATGCTGTACCACTATCTGCACCAAGAGAAATATTACGAGCTACTGCATCAGAAGAATTGTCCACTTTAGTTTTAGTATCTGCATCTAAACCAACAGTAACAGTTTGACCATTTACAGTTGCAGTCACACCATTAGCACCAGCTACATTAAGTTTTTGGTTTTTAAGATCAATAGTACCGTTATTAGTGCCATCTGTAATATTTAAATTTTGGGACAAGTTAGCAACAGCTTGCTTAACATCACCAATATTTGCTGCATTAGTATCAGTTGTACCGCCACTAGCAACATTAGTGATTGTCTTGTTACCTCCGTTGATACCATCAGTTTTATCAATGGAGATACCACCTACCGTTACTTTATCTGTTGTAATGCCAGTACCTGTAATAGCAGTCGTACCATTTGTTAAGCCAGATGTGTTCATTACTGTATTGCCAGCTGTAATGGAATCTACTGCAAGATCTTTCTTCGTAGCTACAGTGATTTTCTTTTTATCTGTACCATCTTGGGTAATCAAGATATTATCGCCATTAATAAGATCTACTGTGTCCCCACCTTGTACAGTTGTTTTATCTGTGGTGCTAGAATTTGTTGTAAGATTCCATGCCGCACCAGCTTTAGCTGCATCAGCTGCTTTATTGATAGCATCCGCTACATTTTTAGATGTTGCTAAGCCATCATCACCTGTTACAGATGCTGCACCTGTATTGGCATCGCTAGTAATTGCCGCACGCTTAGTGGA
>CATWLR010000048.1:0-6677 GCA_958351665.1 Veillonella infantium
GGTTTGACTAAAGGTCAAGCATCCCCTCGTTCCGATATCGGTTTTGTTACAAAAACAACTCCTCGTGGGGCTTTCGAATCCCCATTGTCCGTTTGTGAAACTGCAATTGCTGCAGGTGCTACATTCGTAGCACAAGGTTACATGATTAATCGTGCACAACTTGTAGAGTTGATTCAAAAGGCAATGGATCATGAAGGTTTCTCCTTCATCAATGTATTCAGCCCATGTGTTACATACAATAAACACAACAGCTATGACTGGTTCAAAGAACATTTGGTAGAATTGCCAGAAGGTTATGACCCAACAGATCGTGCAGCAGCACTTAAAACATTGGGTGAAACTGATGGCTTGGTAACAGGTGTTATCTATCAAGATACTACTAAACCTTCCTTCGAAAAAGCTATGGCGGCAGCAAATGGTGGTCCACATCCTCGTCCATTAACTGAAGATGTTGTAAAACCAGATCAAGCGCTATTCGATAGCCTTTGCAATCAATTTAAATAATCTTATCTAAATTGAATTATGTATAATCTGAACCCCTCTTTACTGGATGAACAGTAAAGAGGGGTTTTACAGTATCACATTATGAATCGTATTATTACTTTACGGAGGTTTTCTTAATTGATATACTAATTTATAATTTAGGATATTTATAATTAAGTAAAATTTGAACGCTTATAAGTATAAGAGGCTATTATTTCAGAATATGAGGCATAATGGAAACGTATAGAAGTATCATTTACTATGCGATTCATTAAGGAGAGGGAATGAGTAACGTGTCGAATGAATATAATGAAGCATTACTAGAGCCACTTAAGTATTATCGGGAAGAGTTAAAGGACGCGTTTCAACACGTAACCGAAGAATACTTTCAACAATTAGTAGATCAATCAAAGATTGATATAGATAACAACAAAGTATTAATAGATAAGTATACTGATGTATCAGAACATCGCGATCAATCAAACACATCCTATAAACGATTTGGCCTTATCAAAAAGGTTGATATTGTTATTGGTATAGGTAGTATTATTTATGGTATTTATCAGTTTTCACAAGATCATATTGATATTGTAGCGGTTATTGTTTCTATACTTATATTAGTTCTATGTGTAGGGCTTTATCTATATTGGATTAAGCCTAATAGTAAGAGCCTTGAAGAAAAACTTAATGATTTAGATGCTACATTAGCTAAAATGCGTCAAGAAGGCTATGAGATGATGGCCCCTTTAAACGATCTATTTCATAGTGAAATGACTGTAGAACTTATAAAAAAGGCGATTCCTTTTATTCATATGGATTCTAACTTTAATATTGAACGATATGAACAGCTCGTTAAAGATTATGGATTCTTAGAAAAAGGTGATGTAAATCATTCCACCTTAGATATTGCTTCTGGTGATATTTTAGGAAACCCCTTTGTTTTTCTGAAGCGCATAATCCACTGGATGGATGATTATACGTATGAAGGCACCTTAAATGTTACGTATACAGAAGAGTATGTTGATTCTAATGGGAATCTAAAAACTCGTGATGTTAACGAAACATTACGGGCCGTTATAAGACAACCAGGTCCTTATTATGCCAATAAAGTATCTTTAGTGTATGGCAATCATGCAGCACCTAACCTAACATTCCATAGAAAGCCACCGGAAAAAGGATTCTTTAATTTCGGTGGCGCTAAGAGTAAGATAGCAAAAGGTATTGCTAGTCTTAGACAGAAGAGTAAGGATTCATTGGAGAATGGCGGTAGCTTCCAAGCTTTAGCCAATGAAGAGTTTGATGCACAATTTAATGCATTAGATCGCAACAATGAGGTTGAGTTCCGCGTACTATTTACGCCATTAGCACAAAACAACTATAAGGATATTTTTGAAAACTCTCCATATGGAGATGATTTTATATTTAATAAAGAGTGTAAAATTAATGAGATTAAAGCTGACAATTCTCAAAATTGGGACTTTGATACATCACCATCTCAGTATTATGATTTTTCATTCCAAAAGATTAAAGAGAAGTTCATTAATTACAACTGCAGTTACTTTGATCACATGTATTTCTCATTCCTACCAATTTTAGCGATTCCTGTGTATCAACAAATGGCTTCTAATGATTATATTTATGGCAAGTCTTATAATTTCAAATATAATGATTACATTACAGAAATGCTAGCAAATAAAATGGGACTTAATTTATTTGTTCCTCCTGATGCGGCTCAGCGGAATAATGTAAAAACAATTCTTAAGACTAGCCACCATAAAAATGAAGGTGACTCTGAGGTAATTAAGGTAGATGCCTATTCTTATAGGGCCATCGAACACGTAGATCAAGTACCTGTACGAGCTGGTAATGGTAGAACCTATTATGTTCCAGTCCGCTGGGACGAGTATGTTCCTGTTACAAAACACGAATTTATAGAGGTTTCAGAAATTAAATCTGCTGGAGAGGATTTTAAGCATATTAAAGGTCTAGATCAGTATCAAAAATCTGAAAATAATAGAGATAGGTCTTTTGCATACGATCACTTTATGGCAGGTAAACTATATCGACAAAATCAGTCTCTCGACGATTTATTAAATACTATTTACAAAGAATTTGGAGGTACCCAAAATGGCTAACCAACTCGACGAAATGAATCCGGAAATTATGTCTGAAGGCAGAGATGTGCATGTTATCGCTAAGGTAATCCCTGTTGAAACTAGTGGCTTTGAAAAACTTCTTCCAACAATCCTTATGGCAGTTGGTGTTATCGGTATCGTTTTAGGCATAGTTATAGACAAGTATCTAGTATCTATTATTGGCGCCATCGTATTGATTTATCCATGGTGGCGATTAAAACAAATTAGCTCAGAGTTTAATATGATGGAACAAAGAATTCAAAATGCTGCATCTGAAATTGATAACTATATGGAGCAACGTGTTGTGATTCTTTCTAATGCGGCTAAACTTGTGGAAAAATCTATTGAAGTTGATAAGGATATCCTTGTAGACATTGCTAAGTATAGAAGTGGTAATTTTTCTGAAGAATCTAGAAGTGATGTGAATGCACAACTTAACAAGGCTACAAGAGCCCTCAACGTAGCTATAGAAAATTATCCTGAATTACAAAGCCAAGATACAATTCGTGATGCAATGCAACAAAATTCTTACTTACAAAAAGAAATTACTGCAGCTAGAACGTTGTATAATGATGCTGTAAATACTTGGAATAGAGAAATCTTTGAATTCCCATTTAAAAAGATTGTAGCTGCAAAAGAAGGTAGAACTACTAGAATTCCATTTATTGCAGATCAAGAAACTAAAGAAAAAGCTAAAGGCGTTTTCTTTTAAGGGATAGGTAATTGGGTGTTAGTGTATAAAGGGCATACTATGAAATCTGACATTAGTATATAAGGGGATACTATGAAGTCTTATGAAAAAGGGATTAGCTTGTCTGTCTGGACTTTGAGTTGGCCTATATTTATCGAAGTGTTCCTACAGCTGTTAGTAGGTAATATAGACCAAGTGATGATGAGTCATTACTCACCTGAAGCTGTGGCCGCAGTAGCTAATGCCAATCAAATTCTAAATATCTTTATTATGCTCATTATTGTTATGAGTACAGCTACGACGATTTTGATTGCTCAATATTTAGGGGCCCGTAATCAGTCGAAGTTATCAGAGGTGTGTACGGTTAGCTTGGTGCTGAACTTTTTCTTCTCGTCTATAGCGGCCGTATTCTTTATCACCTGTCATAAATGGATCTTTACGTGGCTTGGTATTCCGCCAGAAACGATGAGTGATACATCTGTATATACAACCATTGTAGCAGCAGGATTACCGATTCAGGCTATGTATTATGCGCTGGTTGCCGTATTTAGAGGCCATTCATTAACGCGTGTTACTATGTATATCGCGTTAGTTATGAATGTTATCCATATCACAACTAACTATGTATTAATATTTGGACATGGTCCCATACCAAGTCTAGGTGTGTTAGGTGTATCAATTTCTACTTGGTTATCTAAGGTGGTAGGCCTCGTAATTATCGGCTATACATTTAAGAAGTTGCTTACTTTAGAGGTGAGCTTCAAATTTTTAAAACCATTCCCGTGGCATACGGTTAAGTCTTTACTAAATATCAGTGTTCCCTCTGGTGGTGAAACCTTAAGTTATCAGTTATCTCAGACCACGATTATGAAAATGGTCAACATCCTAGGGCTAGCTGTTATTAATACAAAGGTGTATGTATCAGTTATAGCTATGCTTTGCTATGTATATACAATAGCACTAGCAAATGCATCTCAAGTTATTGTGGGTTACCTGATGGGGGCTAAACGACAAGCTGAGGTGACAAATCGCGTATGGCATTCTATGTTATTAGCCATTGCTATTAGTGTAGGATTGGCTACGTTCTTTTATAGTACTAGTGATATAGTACTATCAGTATTTACTACGGATCCAGAAATCTTATCGTTAGCACATAATATCTTATTGGTTGAGATTTTCCTTGAGTTAGGGCGTGCCGTAAATATCGTTATGGTTGGATGTTTACAAGCAGCAGGGGATATTCGGACACCGATGCTCGTAGGTATTTTTGGTATGTGGTTATGCGCCGTACCACTGTCCTATCTATTTGGTATTTACTGGGGATGGGGGCTCGTAGGCATTTGGATTGCCATGGCGGTAGATGAAATTTTACGAGGTTTATTATTTGTATATCGCTGGTATAGTGGGAAGTGGAAAAATAGACGCCTTATAGAGGCATAGTCTTATATTTACACGATTTCAATATACTTTTAGTAGTTTGTAGATATAGTTGGCCTTACATTGGAGAGTGTAAGGCTAATTATTTATGAAAGTAGGTTTATATGAGTAAGACTGTAGGTATTATTGGCTTAGGTCTATTAGGTGGTTCGTTGGCGAAGGCTTTAAAGGCCTATACCGATTATGAGGTAGTAGGTTATGCGCGTCGCCAAGAGGTTTGTGATGCGGCCATTCAGGATGGGGTGGTAAAAGCTGCTTGGACTGAGGTAGAACCATTGATCGATAATTCTGATATTGTCGTATTTTCTTTACCACCGGATACAAATGCAAGACTATTTACAGAAATGGCGCATCTCTTTAGACCAGGACAAGTGGTGACTGATGTATCTAGTGCAAAGGAAAACTTTGTACGAGCTGTATATGATTCTATTCCGAAAGGGACAATTTTTGTGTCTGTTCATCCTATGGCTGGCTCTGAAAAGGGTGGCTACGAAGTATCTCATAAAAACCTATTTAAAGGTATGGGCTGGATTGTACTCGAGGATAAGGCCTCTGATGTATATAGTGAAGAGGTTGCTCAAGAACTAGCTGAAATGGGACGCGCTGTAGGATCACGTATTGAATTCGTCGATATCTATGCTCACGACGCGTATTTAGCTATGGTGAGTCATATGCCACATTTATTGGCATCCATTTTAACTCAAGTTTCCGGTGGTGATGAATTAGGCGAGTTGCGCATGAAATTATCTGCAGGGGGCTTTAGAGATTGTACACGTGTTGCCGGTGGTTTGCCATCTATGTGGCGTGAAATCATCTACGGTAATAGACACAATGTAATTGAAGGGCTTTCACAAATCGAATCTGAAATTCAACACGTAAAAGAAATACTTTCACAAGAAGATGAAGGTCAAGCTTTAGAATCCTATCTTGAACGAGGAAGAGAAATTCGCGGTAAATTACCATATTTAACAGGACAAATAAAGAATAGCTAATGATAAATAATTATTAGCTAAGGCTATACATTGGTTAGCACTCATAGAGTACTAACAATGAGTAATTAACATTCATTTGAGTGTGATGTATATTTATGTAGCTGAAGCAACACGGTTTATGCAGTATAATGTGTATACTAGGGTTCGTAAAGAATATACATTTAACATATTATTTAGTTAAGGAGATACCATGAGTTTGTTACAAGAAACTTGTGACGCTATTAGAGGTCGCAGTCATGAAATTGAACAACATATAATCGATAATTGGAATGCAGGTTCACCTGTAGAACAATATGGGCGACTTGTAAACGTGGTGGCTCAATATGGTGCGGCTACAAATCAGGAACACTTAACAGTTCCAAAGCCTTGTATGATTATTGCCTCTGCCGATCATGGCGTGGCCGATATGGGCGTAAGTGCGTATCCAAAGGAAACAACTGTAGGGATGACACAAAACTACTTAATTCCTAAGGGGGCGGGTGCCAATTCCTTAGCTAATTACTGTGGGGCTCAAATGGAAGTCATCGATATGGGCATTGATGCAGATATGAGCTGGGTACCAGGACTCCGTAGTCATAAACTTGGTATGGGCACAAAAAACTTTGTTGAAGAACCGGCCATGACACGTGAACAAGCCATTGAAGGCATTGAAATAGGTATCCGCCTTGTAAAAGAGAAAATCGACGAAGGCTTTAATGTTTTCTTAGTAGGGGAAATGGGAATTTCCAATACTACTGCTAGTGCTCTTATGACAGCCAAGTTTGCAGGACTCACTGCAGAGGAAGCTACAGGGCGAGGCACTAATATTTCTGATGAGCGTCTAAAATTAAAGCAACGCATTGTGCATGATGTATTAGAAAAATATAAAAATATTCCGAAAGATGATGCAATCGGAATTTTATCCTCTGTGGGCGGCTTTGAATTTACATGTATCGTAGG
>CATWLR010000049.1:0-6606 GCA_958351665.1 Veillonella infantium
TGGTGATGGTGACCGCCACAATGGCAATGTTCATGGTCATGATGATGGTCATGATCGTGATGGTGATGATGTTCACCATGACTATGGTCATGGGTATTTTTGTTTTCCACATCTTTACTCATAATAAACCTCCTAAGGGCCTACGTAGGCCAACCAATACTAATAAGAAAACATATTCTACATTTATTTCAAGTTAATTCCACCATAACGATGGACTTTAAATCCTATCTTCAAAATATGTTTTAAGCTACTATAAGTATATTTTCTGAAAGGACATTTGTCAATTATTTTTTGAGAAATTTTTACCCCATTCACACCATAAAAGTATTGTATTTCCTATATTTATCAAATTCGATATTTTCAGATTTCTTTCACAAAACGAAAGAGATTAATTCCTAAAAATTATAGGAATTAATCTCTTTTATTTATATGACACATTATCTATATATTTATGTATCCAACTTATTATTCGATAATAGTATTAAATTCGCCAATATTCTATCTGTATAATTTATAAGAATTGTTGCATGATCTGAGCCACCTCAGGCAAATGGAATCGCTTTGCTCTATCTGATCTTGCTACAAGAACTAATTGACGGAAACATAGTTTTGATGCTAAAGGATAGAATTTAACTTTATCATCATCGCCCTTACTATTTAATGTGCTTGGCAAGAATGTAATACCATAATCATCTTCTACTAAAGAACGGCAGGTATCTAAGTTTTCAGAACCAATAACAGCTTTTGGCACAAAGGATTCAGCCTGACATAGACGATTTACCAAGGTTCGCAACTTAAGGCCTTCTCTTATGAGAATAAAAGGGAAAGACCCAAATGGTGCTATCTCATGTATTCCATTCGGTGTCATGAGCGAGTCAGCAATAGCTATAGCTTTTTTATTCTCTACACTAACAGCTAATAAAATTTGCTCATCTAACACAGGATAACTTTCAAGAGCTTGCGAGTAAATTGGTGTTGGAAATAACCCTACATCTACTAAACCATCACATATTTGTTGCTCCAAAAAATGGGACTCCCCTTCTACTACATGAAATTCCCAGGATGGCTCAATTTGTTGAAAGCTCTTCAATGTTTTTCCCAACATATGGTGACCATAGAATTGAGATAATCCAATACGCACATGATAAGCTGCATCAGATCCTTGATTAATGATAGACTGTGTTAAAGCCTCTACCTTTCCTACTAAAGGCATACCCTCTTTAGCAATTTGTAAGGCTGCAGCGGTTGGTACAACCTTTGTCCGATCTCGAGCAAATAAAGGCACCCCTAACTCAGCCTCAATGCGACGAATACTTTGACTCAATGCAGGTTGAGAGATATATAGTTTTTTAGACGCCTTTGAAAATGATGCCATCTCAACGATGGTACTTATATATTTAATATCCTTTATATCCATAAAAACACCTTATAACAAAACATTATTGATTTATCATAAGTATATATTACCACAAAAGAAAGAACCCTCCACAAGGAGGGCTCTTTCTTTAAAGTTTTAAATAATCTTAAGACAGAAATTAAACTGACTCAATATATTACATTAGAGTTTTTAATACATCCAATACTTCTTGTGGCAATTCGTTTTTATGACCAATAAGTTTTTCTACATAGTCATAGCGGAACTCGAAAGCTTTGTGTAATTGGTGATGGTATTCACGCACTTGGAATGGTGGTTCAAACCCAGGAACCTCAACATAAGAGAGGTTTTCATATTTATAGAACGGTTTGAAGTCCAATGTACCTTCTACCAAACGTTCCAATAAATCAAGAGTTACCTCTTTAGGAATTTTATTTTCCAAGAAGAAACCTGTGTTCATGATATAACATTGTACTCCACATTCAGAGAATAATTTTTTGTAGCTTTCATAGTCACAAACCAATGGATATGTGCGGAATGGATTTGCATAAGGCTCAATAACAAGTGCGTTCGGATCAACGTGAGCATCGAGTTTTTCAGCAGTAGAACGACGTGTAGCAAGAGTTGCGCCCATTGTAGATGCCAAAACAGGGTCATTAATTTTAAGGATTGGTGGCAAAGTTTTATCTTTCATAAGCCATACAATGGCATTAACTGGTTGATCTACGTAGTTTACACGATTATCTGTCCAGAATTGAGATTTAATAGCGCGACCATTATTATTACGCACATCTTCTGCCAACACAACCTTACGGCCATCCTCATCCATAGTTACACCAACATTTTGTAGAGTCAACAAGAATTCATTAGCAGGATGTTCCACAGGATAGTCTTGCATTTTGTCGAAATATGTAGGTTCAAGAGCAATAGAACTCAAGTCATTAGTATTGATGATATACGCATCGTCATGCAAGATAGAAATATCATAACGACCATCATGCTTTTCATGAGTTAATGTAGATTTACCGGAACCGGACAAGCCAAATACACCGATAGTGTAGGATTTGCCATTATCAAGGTTGTAACGTTTCATACCACCATGGCAAGCAACATAGCCGAGGCGATTTGCCAAGGACCATGCCAATGTAAGGGTCCCTTTTTTATGCTCGCCGAAGTAGCGCATACCAAGAATCATAGCACAGTTATGAGCTGGGTCAAAAATAGCAAGCCCACCTGGATGACCTGGCACTACATAGTCAGGATCAGAATAGATATAAATATCGCCTTCTGGAATTTCTACACTATCATTGTAGAATTCTTTTACAGCTGCATCAAAGAACTTGAAGTTCATGATCCAAGAATACAAAATAGATGCGTGATCTTTTGGAATCATCAAATGCGCACGAGCTGTGAATTTTTTATCTAAACCAACAATAGTTTGAGCAGCAATCCACTCTTTATTGCGGCTATCGTATACAGCATCACGTGCAATATTAGCGAGTTCAACTTCATCTATGCCTTCATCGCCAATAATGCGACGAGCTTTTGCATAGCGACCTGTAGTTTTACCATCGTTTGTAACAAGTACCTTTGCATCAGCTGGCAAACCTTGCTCGCATGGTTTATATACAGGCATATCGAGGACGATAACACCTGGCTCTTCAGTGGCAAATTGATACGCTTGTGCCACAGATGTAATAGGCGTTACATTGTTTCCATAAAATGCAGTTTCAATAGTACTGCGCATCTTAGAAAATAATGGGTTTGTTTTAATTTCACTTTGCTTCCAAACGCGTCTTGTCGACATAGTATCCAGATCCTCACCTTTAATATATACGTAATTTCTCTTGTAAAAGTAGTTTAAGATAAGAAAATACTGCCTCGGCAAATACTTTCATTATGTTTTATTGTACCCTTTTCAGACAAATTTGTATACACAAAACAGATGAATTATAGGAAATTAATGTATGTTTATTTTGAATTAGTGCAACACATCTCTAATAACAAAAATTGATAACTAATCATTCCATAACGATGCAAACAAGGTAAACAACATATGATTCAATGTTCATAGACACTGCACGAAACTAATAAGAAAATAAAATGAGGCAAGGTCCTAAGACCTCGCCTCTTTCATATTTAAAAGTTCAATTATTTCTTATTTTTATTAATAAATGCATCGATTTTACCAATCAAATCATCTACATCAAAATCGCCGCGTTCTGCAATCATCTTGATGGTAGCCACCTTAGCCATTACTTTTACCATTGGTGTTTTCAATTTTTCAAATTTAGGATTTAAAGAAATTAAATAATCTACCACTTCAGGACTTTGTTTAATCAAATTAGAAAGAGTTGTTTTTGCATCGATATGGAATCGACCATTTGCATCAGCTGTTAACGGTTCTTCCTCCACCTCTTCGGCAGCCTCTTGAGCCAATGATTTTTCTTTGCTACTATTGCCTACAAAGTCAGTTTTATCCCAAGTCAACAATGTACGGGATCCTTCTAATTCACGGATATGCGTGCAATCTTGCATCATTTCTAGTACACCACGGAATTTACCATTTTCATCGCGTACCGCCGTGTAGATAACGTAGATAAACAAGCCCGGTTTATTGATCCAGAATTCAGCTTGGCTTTGTTCTCCAGAGCGGAACTTTTCAACGATTTCTTCTACTATATGAACAGATTTTGCTGGATGACAGTTCTTCACCTCACGACCAATAACGTTGGCACTGCGAGGGAAAATACGATGCGGTGTATCACTGTAGAATTTTACGAGTTCATTTTCATCTACATAGGATAAATCTACTGGAAGATGACGGAATAACAAATTGATTTGCTCCAATGTCAATTTGCCAGCGGCTACATCTAGAACTGCATCCTTACTAACGGCTGCACCGCCTACAGGACCAACATATTTAGATAATAGACCTGCCAAATCGTTTAGGAACTCGTTAGATACACCATTTTGACCGGAGTTATTTGCATTTAGTTGCGCCGCAGAATCATTGATGCCCGGCACCACATATAAACCTGGCGGATCAATGATAGCATAACCAATTTCATGATCATTTTTGCTCATGCGCACAAACTCTTCATCGCTTAACAATTTATACGATGTTGGATATAGTACTTCTAACTCTTTGGAGTTCAAATCGCGTAACTTCTCTAACGTTTCTGGTACAGATGCTAAGAATTCGTCGTATTTATCCTCCCGTAGCAATGCATAGGATGCAGAGATAGCATCGCGTACGCCGTCATCAAAGGTCCACATAATACGTGTTGGGCGGTCAAAACCATGATCTTCTAGCATTGGATACAGTTGATTTTGCTTACGAGACAGATGCGTTCTCCATTGCGCTAAAGAATCAAAGATACCTAGCCACGGGTTCTTGATAAACTTCTTTTGCTTCAATAGTTCATCTGCTTCAAGAGCCACCTTTTCAACAGCATTGATTTCTTCTAAGTACACCCACAACGGATGATTTTCAGGATACTCATTTTCTGCGCGAACTAATACGCCATCAAACAAGTTCAATAAGTCATCCATCTTATCTAGGATTTCTTCATCCTTGTAAACACCTTTTAAACTCTGCTCTGCATATGCAAACTCATCAGGCGTACAAGTACCTAGTTTTTCTTTTAAAATACGATTGCCCTCTTCTAAGGACAATTTGCCGTCTAAATAATCTTCTTTAACGGACACAATAATTCTATAACGTTCATTGTTAATATCTAGCTTTTGTTTTAATGGATTCATATCTATATACCTCCAAGGGTCAAAGACTATTAGTATATACAATATATTATTAGTATATACAATATATTATTACTATATTAAATATATTTTTATTATATCATTTTGAAAGTAATTTTCAGTTGCTGTGGATACATTTCCCAAAATAATTGAGCCACAAAATACTTTCACCCAATATAATTAAACCCTTAAGTACTTTCACCAGTACACAAAAAGGCACCCATACAATGTATGAGTGCCTTCTATTAATTTCTAAAATCAATATATTCTGTTTTAGAAGATGCCACTGGATTACCATTGGAATCAGTAGCAGGGTTAAATCGCCAGGTAGAGATTTTTTCTACAAGTGCTTCGTCAAGAGCAGTGATTCCACTGGACTTTACGACTTCTATATCTCCTACAGAGCCATCTTCATTAATGGTAAAACGCACATCAGCACTATGAGCTGCGCCACCATAACCAGCAATATTAATTTGATCTAAGGACGGTGTAGATATCGCTACAGGAAGTTGAAATGGAGCTGCCAACACAGAAGCTACCATGCTAATTACAAACAACGCACTCAACAAAGTACAACGCAACACTTTATTCATCATATTCTCCTTATTTAGCTGTTACAGCTTGTTTAGGTAGAGTAATTGTCATCCCAATAATAGATTCATGAGCTTTTTGATCCACCCCAATAGCAGGTGTGAATTTCCACTGCATGATTGCTTTTTTTACGGCTTCATCAACTGGAGCATAACCAGAGGAACGTTCTACAAATACATTTTTAACATTCCCTTTTTTATCAATCAAGAAGCGTACACGCATATTAGGTGCGACCGTAGCTGTTTGAGGAATCTCAGGCAACTCAGGTTTTATAATTTCCACTTCTCGTGGAGATTCTAAGAACTTAGCCGCATCAGCCGTATAATTACCTAATACGCCAAAAGATGCAACAAGTAAAGCCGCCGCAGTGAATCTGAATAATTTATTCATAATAAGCCTCCTTATTAACTCGTATCTATACATAATATCATACTAAATAAAGATGAATATTTAAAGAGCATTTTCTTGTTGATAAAATTTCTCATTTATGATATATTGAACACAAGATAACTGTTCGGACTTACATATCAGGTTGATATGACAAAAAATTACACAAAGGAGGTTCATCATGAGACGTAGAAAGCGTATTCAAATGAAGGTCATGATGGTACTTGGTATCGTTGCCCTCGTTGGGCCAAACCATCTACAAGCTCTCATCCACTAAATAATCGTGACCCTAGCAGAAGAACGTATAACTGCCAATAGCCGCTACGTTAGTAGCGGCTATTTTTCCGTTTAAATCAGGGTAGTAAATCACCTTTTCAAAGCATTTTATCTGTTACTTATGTATTCTTAATTATTTATATTGGTTTTTCTACATTTTATATTGGTTTTTCTACATTATCATTACATCATTTTTGTATTAACAAGATAACTAA
>CATWLR010000050.1:0-6549 GCA_958351665.1 Veillonella infantium
TGCTACTACGATTGCCTGTGTTATTGGTCTTACTGCATTAATTCCATTGCTAGGTATTTATGTAGGGGGCGTTATAGGCGCAGTTATCTTACTTACTGTTAGTCCTATGGATGCATTAATCTATGTGATTATCTTAGAGGTTCTTCATCAAATTGAAAGTAACTTTATTTATCCAAGGATTGTAGGTAATTCCGTTGGTTTACCTGGATTGTGGGTGTTTGCAGCCGTTATCGTAGGTGGTAGTTTAATGGGGGTCACTGGCATGTTGATTGGTGTACCTTTGGTGGCAACATGTTACAAATTGCTTATGACTGATGTAAACGATCGACTTGCATCGAATGAAGGTTTATAGTATATTGTCTAAATAATATATCTATTTATGTATGTTTTGTGTGCTGTTGCGTATAGCACAAAATTATAGTAATTCTAGTATACAGATGGCTTTTACCATAGGTGAAAGCATTGTATATAGTAGGAGGATATGTAATGAATAAAAAGTTGATTTCTATGGCATTAACTGGTGTATTGGCAGTTGGCGTATTGTCCGTTGCTACACCTAGTGTGGCAGATGCACGTAAAACAAAACCAGAAACAAGTACTGATATTTCTGTACAACGTGCACCAGGGGAATCCATGGTTATGACTATGAGTAAAATTGGTACTATTTTCCAAAACCGTTTTCCTAATGCAGCACTTCATTCTGTAGAGCTTAACTCTAATGATTTGAACTATGGTTATAAAGTAGTAGGCTATAGTAAATATCATCAATATAAGATGAAAATCGACGTTATCACTGGTAATACTTCTGATATGGATGAAGGTGGCAAACCTAAGAAAGTTATCGGTGAAATCTTCAATAAGGATAAGGTCATCGAAGCAGCTCAAGCTGAGCGCGTTGCGAAACAACAACTTGGTGCTGATGCAGTCGTAAAAGGCTGGAAAATTGAAGCGCATGAAGGCAAGATCCTATACTATATGACAATGCATCAAGATGGTAAAAAGACTGTAGTTACTGTAGATGCTGAAACAGGGGCTTATGTAGGTCAATCTAAATCTAGTAAATTACCTCCTGAACCAGATCAAGGTTTCGACGGTCGTAAAACAAATATTATTTGGGATAACACCATTGATATGGGTCGTTAATCTATTTAGCGATATTATAAATAAAGAGCTGAAGATACAATCTTCAGCTCTTTTATTTATGTAATGGTTATATATTTATTATTACCAACGATTTTCATAGTATACTTGTGTCCACATGATGACCTCTACAAGAGAAGGATGTGGACTCATAGTTTCGCCTACAGTGATAACGGACTTAGGATCCATAGCGCGAGTAATACCTTTTTCACGTACACGTTTAGTACGTTCAGATGCGATTTCTTCATTAATAGCAGTCAATGGAGTTACACCGCTGTTCATAAGATTTACGTAAGGTTGGAAGAGGATGGATGCTTGAGGGCCTGTTACGTGCATACCAAGAATGTGGTTAGTGTCTTTGTCTACTACGATTTTAACGAAACCATCATTTACATCGCCAGGGTTGATACCCATAGCATAGCCTTTAGCAGTGGAGGAGTAGTAATTTTTACCAACACCTACATTATAGCCTGCTTTAATAGCTTCTGTTTCAGTAAGACCTACACTACCGATTTCAGGGTAGGAGAAGGTAACCTTTGGCAATGTATCATAGCGTGCCCAACGGAAATCTTCTTCATTTTTAGCAAAGTATAGGTTGTGGGCGATAATGTCAGCTTCATAGTTCGCACGATGACGGAATGCTGGTTCACCGTTTACATCCCCTAAGGCATAGATGCCATCAACAGATGTTTCAAGGAACTCGTTTGTTTTAATCCAGCCCTTTGGCCATGTTTCAATACCTGTATTTTCGAGATGAAGCTCTTCTACAGCAGGACGAATGCCGGCTGCTACGAGGATTTCTTCTACCTTAGTTTCTGTAATTTCACCAGTGCTACGATCTTTAGTGACTACAACTTTAAGACCATCTTCTTGACGGATTTCAACAGTGTCTTGGTTTAAGATTACATTAATGCCACGAGCTCGGTAGTTCTGAAGAAGATGTTCGGACATCTCTTCGTCTTCTTTAGGTACAAGGCGCACATTATGTTGAATGATGGTAACTTCAGTACCAGCTGCATCAAATACGTGACCGAATTCTACGCCGATAGGGCCTGCACCGAGTACTGCAAGCGATTTGTACGGTTGTTTCGGGAACTTATCGCCAAATAAACTTTCACTAGAAAGGAAGCCTGCCTCTTTTAGACCAGGTACATTTGGTATGTTGCTATAACCACCAGTACCTAGAATAATTGTTGGAGCTGTGATTTCTACGATACCAGAGCCATCGTTAAGGTGGATGTTCATAACCTTATCGGACACAAAACTTGCAGCACCGCGATATACATCTACGTTGTCATAAGCGTTATAGTAATCATAGATGCCTGCAGACTTGTCAATCATATGCCATGTACGTTTAGCTACAGTGTCCCAATCCATTGTTGCATCGCCAACATTGACGCCTATTTTTTTGAACTCTTCTACCTCTTGAATGGCATTAGCTGCTGTAACCATAACCTTCGTAGGAATACAACCGCGAGTTAGGCATGTACCACCGAATTTACCTTTTTCTATGATAGCTACTTTTTTACCTACTTTTATAGCAGCGTCAGCTACGATGGTTGCACCACCTGTACCAACTACAATAATATCGTATTGTTTCATGTTGATTCCTTTCTATTGCTATCTATTAATAGTTGTTATCATTAACTTTATTATAACAACTACATTGAAGAAAATCAATATAGTCATAAGTCATTTAAATAGACACTTAGGATCAATATAAACACTTAGGGTTACCATAAATACTTAGGATTACAATAAATATCTATGTTGATTCTTATCGTGTGTCCTTTATATTATACACTGAATAGTAGTATGAGTAGTATAGTAAGATTGCTTTTAAATTAATACCATATATAAAAAAGACGGCCCCGAAGGACCGCCTTTAGATGTTAGTTCCAGTTTTCGTGATAGCCACGTTTTGCATAATCTGCAGTAGCAGTGAAGAGAATATCTGTACTGGAGTTAAGTGCTGTTTCAGTGGAGTCTTGTAAAACGCCAATGATGAAACCTACACCTACAACTTGCATTGCGATGTCATTGGAGATACCAAATAGAGAACAAGCAAGAGGAATTAGAAGTAGGGAACCACCAGCAACGCCAGAAGCACCACAAGCACCGATAGTAGCAATAACAGATAAGAGAATTGCTGTAGGGATATCTACAACGATTCCAAGTGTATGGGCAGCAGCTAATGTCATGATTGTAATTGTGATCGCTGCACCACCCATGTTGATTGTTGCACCCAATGGAATGGATACGGAATACATATCAGGGTTAAGTTTTAAACGTTTTGCTAAATCGAGGTTAACAGGGATGTTTGCAGCAGAGCTACGAGTAAAGAACGCATAGATTGCAGATTCACGTAAACATTTGAAAACCAATGGATATGGATTACGGCGAAGATATACAAAAGATAGAAGTGGGTTTACTATTAATGCTACGAAAATCATAGAACCAAGTAGTAATACGAGTAATTGGAAATAACCAATTAAAGCTTCAATACCGTTAGTAGCAATAGAGTCAGCTACGAGACCCATGATACCAAGAGGAGCAAAGCGGATAATCCAACCTACTACAGTTGTAATAGCTTGAGCGATAGACTCCATTACTTCCTTAGTATTCATTGGTGCATGGCGTAAAGCACCACCAATGATAAGTGCCCAGCCTAAAATACCGATATAGTTAGCAGTCATCAAGGCTTTTACTGGATTATCAACAATATTTTTTAAAAGTGTTTTCATTACCTCTACGATACCTTGTGGTGGAGCTGCATCGGCTGCACTAGCTGCAAGGTGTAATGTAGTAGGGAACATAAAGCTTACGACTACAGCAAGTGCTGCAGAAAGGAATGTACCTAATAAATATAATGTGATTACAGAGCCCATCCCTGTTTTTTGGCCAGAACGGTGTTTACTGATGGCTGCAATTACAAGAAAGAATACGAGGATTGGTGCTATCCCTTTTAAAGCACCAACAAAGAGAACGCCTAATAAAGCTAATTCATTTGCCACATCTGGCACGTATAGAGCTGTCAAAATACCAATAATCAAACCTATGATAATTTGTTGGATTAGACTGACTCTATTGATTGTTTTTACAAATCGATTCATAGTACACTCCAATACTTAATAAAAACTAATAAAAGACCATGGAAAAGATATCTTTTCGTCATGGACATATGTCATTATACAACGAACACAGGATGGTGGCAATAGATAATATCATAGTCGTTTATATATAGTTAAATTAGATCTACTGTGATTGATAACGATGTTTATTTTGTAATATACTAATTTTAACAGTAGTGAATATATGGTTTTAACTAAATATGTGCTTATTACATAATTACTATATATAGTATATATAATAGGATTCTTTTGATAGGGGGCATAGTATGATATACTATGCGAGTAAAGAGTTTGAATATAGTTCTTGATTAGTGAAAGGACCATAATGAATACTAAAGAATTTAAAACGTATGCCGATAAAGAGCAATTTGTACAAGGTGTTTTTTCTAATATTGCAAAAAATTATGACTTAATGAATACAGTCTTAAGCTTTGGACAGGATTATTACTGGCGCAAATTCTCTGTAGAAGCAATGAATATCGGTCCTCACCAACGTGTGCTTGATGTAGCATGTGGTACTTGTGTGTTTACAAAGGAAGCGTTGCGTCAAGAGCCAACATTAAAAGTAGAGGCTTTGGACTTTAATAGTGAAATGCTTGATCAAGGTCGTGTACGCATTGAAGATGCTGGTTTAATAGATCAAGTTAATCTTGTTCAAGGTGATGCGATGGCATTACCATATGCAGATAATACATTTGATGCTGCTATGAGCGGATTTGCAATGCGTAATGTGCCAGATATTAAACAAGTGCTATCTGAAATGCAACGTGTTGTAAAGCCAGGTGGGAAAGTAGTTGTGTTAGAACTCGCAAAGCCAAGCATGTTTGGTTTTAAACAGTTATATAATTTCTACTTCTCCTATATATTGCCTATTATAGGTAAGTTAAGTAAGGATAATTCCTCTTATGCATGGTTGCCAGAATCCTTACGCAGATATCCTCATCAAAGCGAGATTCTTGAAATCTGGAAATCTTTAGGATATGAAAATGCCACCTATCATGAATTGACAGGCGGCATTGTAGCGGTCCACGAAGGTGTGGTACCAGAAAATTCTATTGTAAATAATAAGTAATATTAGCGTCTTGAGAAACTACTAATGATCCTTTTTCAACAGGAGTAGCAGTTTCGAGAGACGCTTTTAACATTACGGCGTTACGATAGGAACCAGAGTCCATAGAGCTTGTTTGTGGTGTGCTAATAGAAACAGTTTTTACAGGGCCTAAAGTACGACCAAGGGCTGCAGCAATAACCTCAGCTTTATGACGACCGTCTTGAATTGCTTCGGTAGTTAAAGAATCAGACAGTTGTTGAGATACATCATTTTGGAATGAAAGGTTATTGATATCGTTGGCGCCAGCGCTAACAGCAGCGTCAACAGCCTTTCCTACATTATCAAGATTGTTGATTTTTACAGTTACACGATTTGCTACACTATAACCAGTGTTGATTCGTTTGCCATCTTGATAATCACTTGTAGGGTTAATAGAAATATTAGATGTGTAAATATCTTTTTTGTCGATACCTAAATGACCTAACTTGCTGATTAAATCACTCATGATGCGATCGTTATTGGATTTTGCAGCATTGATATTAGTGTTTTCACTAGTAATACCAAGTGTTAAAATCGCATAGTTAGGTGCTACAGAACGAGAGGCTTCGCCTGTAATTTGAATTTCTGAGGTATCAAATGTACCTTGTGGTGCAGCAAAGGCTACAGTGGCCATAGTTGCACATACCGCAGCAATAACAACTGTTTTGGATAATAAACGTTTTGATAATTTCATACTCAATCTCCTTACACATTTTTATAGTATTAATTATAACTACTATAATAAAAGACTAAATTGAAATATAGAGCTCATTTAAAATTAAAATATAGTATTAAATGGTATATAACTATATAACTACATAAGTGAAAGAGTCTATATTACAGCTACATTATACAAAATAGATTGTATAAAATCAATCTTTAGTTTTTAGGTTGGAAAATGAATGTGCAATGAAAGTTGTGTGAAGTTGAGAATTGGGGGTTGCCATTATTTTTTGGTTATACTATAATATCCATACAGTCGTTCGAACGACTGTTTCTTAATGAGTGTAGAAATACACTTTGAAGTTCGAAAGAACCTCAAAAAAGATTATAAAATGTGTTGACATGAAAGTGCTCACATGTTATTATAATAAAGTCGTCAGATGGCGCTTCACTGAAGTGTGAAACTGATAACAGATCTTTGAAAACTGAACAATGATAGGTAATCAATCATATGATTGAACATAT